>JAJPZY010000034.1 GCA_021204085.1 Clostridiales bacterium
TGACAACCCAGGCCACCTATACGGCGCAGAATATCGGTGCCGGAAAACCGGAGCGGGTGATAACCGGTGCAAAGCATACGGTTATTCTTTCTGAACTCATTTCCATCTGCATTTTGTCCGTCGTATTTGTTTTTGCCGCTCCCATTGTAAACACGTTTGGGTTGGGTACGGAAGCTGCCGGTTACTGCACCGCACATATCCGGTGCGTGGCACTTTGCCTGATTCCTTTTGCATCCTATTATCCGATATTGGGGCTGTTTCAGGGAGCGAATAACTCGTTGTACTCCACCTTTGTAGCCACCAGTGCACTGGCGATTCGAGTCATTTCCACCTATGTTTTACAGGAAATCCCTGCTATCAGTTACCGCATGGTCTAGTGGAATGCACTTTTCGGATGGGGACTTGGCTGTATTATTACATGGGTACATTTTTTCAGAAGAAAATGGAAAAGAAATGTCGGCTGATCGCATCTGTTCAAAAATACGATTGGTGACATCATGACACTCTATGAGGACAAGATTACGGATTTGATCCTCCTGCGGCTGCATACCTTCTACATATGCGCTCCTGTTCCTCCTCTTTCTGTCATGGGGTCGCAGGCATACGCCGTGGCCAGATTGCCTTTTTCTGTTTTCTCCGGATTCTACGCATGCCGGTTTCCACCACGTACAGGTTACAGCTGCTCCACCACGCCCAGTATTCCTCCAGCGTATCAAAAGGATAAAACCCGCCGGAATACATATCGGTAATACCGTATTTCTGATGAAAATCAAAAAAATTCTTTTCAAAGCGTTCGCCGCTGTAGCTCATGCCGGCCGATGCAGATAATCCGGCTCCCGCGCCGATGACAACAGCGTCCGCTGTTTCCAGCTCTTTTTTCAACTGCAGCGTTTTATCTTCTTCCGCGGCATGCACGGGAAACACTTTGCTGGCATTTTCACCAAAGAATCCTCCGGTAGATTTGTAAGTCGACGTCCTTAAAAACATTGAAAATCACCTCGATTTCACTATGATTCTGTTTTTTATATTCCTTCACTGTATGAACTGCTATCTGCGCCGCCTTGTCATTCGGAAAATGAAATTCCCCGGTAGAAATGCAGCAAAATGCAATACTTTTTATATCATTCTGCTCCGCAAGTTCCAGACAGGAACGGTAACAGGAAGCCAGCAGTTCTTTGTCTTTTTCGGTAAGCCGTCCGCCGACAATGGGTCCGACGGTGTGAATGACATAATCACACGGCAAATTATACGCCGGGGTTATTTTGGCCCGACCGGTTTCTTCCTCATGACCCTGCCGCTCCATCAGCCCGGCGCACGCCGCCCGCAGCTGAATCCCGGAAAAAGTGTGAATTGCGTTGTCTATGTACCCATGGTTCGGGCAGAAGCAGCCAAGCATCTGCGAATTGGCTGCGTTCACAATCGCACCGCAGCGAAGGCTCGTGATATCTCCCTGCCAGAGATAAATCCCCTCCTGCATCGGTGTCAGATCCGCAAGATCTGTAATCCCCTTTTTCCGGGTCTCTTCCTGCAGGTAAGCATCCTGCATTTTTAAGAAATCCGGGCTGACCTTCCCGGGCATCCGCACATTAAACAGCGCCCGCAAAAGCCTTCGCTGTGACTGCGGATCAGATGGGATTTCCATCTGCCGATACTGCGGATTTTCCGCAAGAAGCTCCCGGATCAGGTAAACTCTTCGCTCTTCCTGTGTCATGTTTATCCCCTCTTTTCAATCGTCTGTTTCATAAGCTTGCATTTCCCCCACTCTGTCTATATCATAAATGCGTACAGCCAATCTGTAAAGTAAGCACAATATTGTGCCATAGTTACCAAATTGAAACCGTCTTTCGGTTCACATTCTGAACACATTTTTCTAAAATAATCATCACAAATTTCTGATAAAATGATGGAGACCTTAAAAAGATATGACATTTCAGATTGAAACACAACATAAGTTTGATCACGGAAATCAGAGGTTTCCTATTCTTATCCCGCAATCCGAAAGCCCTCATACGATCTGAGAAGTCTGAATAATCGCAATAATATATAAACACCCACGGAGGATTCTATGAGTAAGGAAAAAACAAAAACAGATACATCACCGGATATCACCCCGGAAAATCTTGAAAAAGCCATCGAAAAATACCAGCGACAGGAAGTCATACGCATATTAAAAGGCGGAGTACTGAATGATCTGAACGATAAAAAACGGGCAGAGCTCTGTCACCGTCTCGCCGGTCTTCGAAGCATGGAAATCATAGATTTTCTGAGTCGGCAGAAAAATACCTTTTCCGCCGAAATGCTGGAACTGGATTTCGACGTATTCCAGAACCGGAATTTCGTCTGCGATGTTCTTGAAAAATACGAAAAAAAGTTTGATACCTCCGATGAAGAGGAATGCAAAAAGCTTTTTACACTGGCCTGTGCGGTAAACGCCGAAAAAACCGTCAAATCATTGATCCGGCAGAAAAAAGCGATCAACTGCTATCCGCTGATTGGCACAGCCTCCCTGCAGGTCTTTGAACAGATCAGTCTCATCGCAGGCGGACAGATGCATGACAATGACCGCGTACAGCTCTATCTAAACGCATTTCTCTCGGATGAGTGGGAGCAGAAGCTTATTTTCATGCTGGAAAACAAGATTGACTATTCTCTGAAAAACACCGACGGAAAAACTGCGGCGGATCTTCTGGAGGAGAGGGTAAATACTTATAAATATCCGAACAGCAAAAAGGGAAATCTTCAAAAAATTCAGGAAGAACAGGCACTGAAGCGCCTGAAAAAGATTCAATATGAGAAGGAGCATCCCGCCGAAAGCAAAAAACCTTCCGTAAAGAAGCTGATTCTTACCGCCATTATCTGTATCGCGGCAGCTGCTCTGATCGGTACGGTCGCAGGGCGCGCTTACGTGAGAAACCATGCTTCAACAGAGTCGGAGGATCTGTCCGCAGAAGAGGAAAGCGACAGCAGCGACGATTTATCTGCAGAGTAATAGACTGCCATATTCCTGTTGTACACTCGTTGACGTAAACGTTGACAGCTTATCCGCAGAGTAAAAGGCTTCAGATAAGACCAACTCTGCGGACAAATCCTTTCCGTCGTCACTTTCTGAAGAGCCCCCGTTTCTTTTCATAGGGTTCTACACTTACATCTGTCACCTTATACCCGGTCTCCCGGATTGCAGACTTTATCCTCGCCACATCCGGCGGACCATCCAGAATAATCTCCGCTGTTCCCTTCGAGTGGGAAGCGGAGACTTTTGCTTTGCTGTCAAGAACCTTCCGCACTGCCTCGCAGACATGCGCCTCACACATACCGCAGGACATTCCGTCAATTGTCAATGTCACTTTATTCATCTTACAAACTCCTTTCAAAACAGTCAGGCAGAGCAATACCTTCATTTCTCTTATTTATATCTCTCGCAAATTACGTTTATCAAACTCAGAATAGCATTAACTAACCCATTTTGCAAGATACAGATGAATTAATTTTCACACTTGTAATACAATTTCACTTATTCTATAATATGCATTAAAGGGCAGCGGAAAATGAATAAAGAAACAGATGGCATGCTTGCATGCTCAGATGTTGATTTATTCATTTGACGAGCGCAAGCGAACGATGAGAACCATACAGTCACACCAGAAAGGGTTCGTTCCTATGACAATAGATATACAGAATTTACTGGACAGTATCCTGGAGAGTCTATCCCGGATTGAATACATACGGCCGGAAACTATGCCGGACATCAGGCTTTACATGGATCAGGTCACTTCTTTTATAGACGATCAGCTGGCCCCTTCCAAGCGTCACCGGGAAGACAAAGTGCTGACGAAGACGATGGTCAACAACTATGTCAAGAACGATCTCCTTCCCCCGCCGGAAAAAAAGAAATACTCCAAGGAGCATCTCCTGACACTGATCTTTATTTATTATTTTAAAAACGCTCTCTCCATTCAGGATATCCAGAGTGTCTTAAACCCGATTACCGAACGGTACTGGAACAATAAAAAAGGCTCCCCTTCTCTGGAAGAGATCTACAGCATGGTGTTCTCTCTGGAGGAGCCGCAGGTGGAGCGCCTGAAGGAAACGATCCGCACAGAGTTCACCGTCAGTCAGGAAGCAGTCAGCGCCATGGACAATCTAAATAAGGAAGACGCCGACTTTCTGCAGAAGTTCGTCTTTATCTGTCTGCTGAATTTCGACGTCTTTGTAAAAAAGCTCCTGATGGAAAAAATCATTGATTCGATGCAGCCTCACGACCCCAAAGGAAAACGCAAGTAAACTCCGCTTAGTCTTCCTTCAGTCGGTTCAAAACCATATCGTAACCGTCATTTCCGTAGTTCAACGACCGATTCACCCGGCTGATCGTTGCCGTGGAAGCACCTATCTTCTCCGCAATATCCAGATAGGTTCGCTTCTCCCGCAGCATTCGGGCCACCTCATACCGCTGTGACAGGGACAGAATTTCATTGATCGTGCAGACATCTTCAAAAAATGCATAGCACTCTTCTCTGTCCTGCAGAGAAAGGATTGCGTCAAACAGCTGATCTACCGCTTCTGTTCGAATCTTTTTATTCATTCTCACACCTCCAAAAACACGATTGTACGTTATCTATGTGAAATTTTACCATAGTAAATTTTTAAAGTAAAGAGGTGTTTCTCATACAAACTGATTTTTCACTTCATCATAATGATAATCAATCGCGCAAAGACTCTCCTCAATTGCCTTCGCCTCAGTCATATTTGCTGCAGCCAACTCCGCCAGCGAAGGATACCTGTCCCTCAGCTGTGTATTGACGACACTGAGCAGCATAACCGGCTCTTTCGGTAAATTCATTTGTCATCCCTCCTGCTTCCGGGCTTCACACACACCCTCATACCCGACTATTTTTCTGCAGCGGTTTTCCTGATTCGCCATCATTCATAATAAACGTCAGCTATGAGATTTTTCGGAATACCAGTGTTCCTCCGTATATCTTCTCCGTAACAGCATCTTTTCCAAACAGCCGAATCAACCGTATGATCTTAAACGCATAATCTTCCTGATCTGTATAATAAACAACAGTCTTCTCCGCTGCTTCATTCAGTTCACAAATCAGCTCCGCATCGCCTTCCGGGAAGGAATATCCGAAATAGTGAAGTGTCACCGGAACGGCCTTTCCCTCCTCATTCTCAGAATAAAGCTGCTCGCGATCCGGCAAACCGATGAACTTCATCAGCTTCTGAAAATAATTCTTCAGATAAATCCAGTCTTCCGGCTCCTCAGACAGATCCGGACTGCCTAAAACGAGATTTAACGGTTCGTTCCCGGCTTTCCCTTTCGCATAAAAAATACGCTCCTCCGGAATACCGTAAATTACAGGTGTATTTGTAAAGTTAAAATTGATCACATAGTCCGGATGAACCTCTTCAATCTGCAGAGACCTGACCGAAACATCCGATTCTTCCCGATCACTCCTGTTCCCGACACAGGAAGACAGATAAAGATCCACGGCCTCCGTAAAGCTCTCCAGTTCCTTTCGCACCTCGCGCACCATGGCACGCGCATCCAACCGCTTTTCCGCAGTAATAAACTGCTGGCGTAATTTGAATAGCCCGCCGGACGGATCGTCATAAATCTGCTCAAAAATACGGGTAAAGTCTTTAAAAATCAGCAGATCATTGTAGGAAAACAGGCCGCCGATGATATTATAAGCAGCAGGGTCATGCTCCGGATTCTTCTGATTTTCCTCCATAACAGACTGAAAATGAGAGAGCGCCCGGACAATGTTGTCCATCTCTGACTCAAAATACGACCAGGATTCATCGTCCGACATGGAAAAATGGAAATGTCGGAAAAAACCGTTCCGGTTACAAAGCTCCGTCAGCCGCGTCTGAACGTCCGTCCGCTCCTCCCTGCTCCTCGCAAACGCCTCTTCCACACACCGAATAAAATCCCTGTATCCGGTTTTCAGACCATGGTATAAATCAAATCCATTCCCGACAACCAGTATATTCCGCATTATTCTGCATGCCTCCATGCTGTCTCCAGCGCGATCTCCATCATTTCATTAAAGGATTCACGGATTTCCTGTGCGGTAAGCGCCTCCGGCTTAAAGAAATGATCGGAAACGGAAAGAATGCTTAAGGCTTTTTTCTTCTGTGCCAGTGACTCCAGATACAGCCCGGCTGTTTCCATCTCCACACAGAGCATTCCCAGATCCCGCGCCCGTACCGGAACATCCGACTGCGGATTATAGAAGAGATCCGTGCTGAAAACATTTCCGACTTTAATCTTTGTTCCGCGGTCTTTACTGATATTCACCGCATCATAGATCAAGTCAAAATCTGCCGTCGGTGCCAGCGTTCCGGGGAAGTCATACGCTTTCGCCATATTGGAGTTCGTGCAGGCACCCATCGCGATGACAATATCCTTGCACTCCATATCGTCAAGCAGCGCACCGGTAGAACCCACACGAATGATGGACTCCACTCCAAAGAATGTGTAAAGTTCATGTGCATAAAGAACTGCAGACGGAATCCCCATGCCGCTTCCCATGACAGAAATTTTCTTTCCTTTATAAGTACCGGTATATCCCAGCATATTTCTTACATCGTTAAAAAGAACCGGATTCTCCAGATAAGTCTCCGCAATATACTTTGCGCGCAGGGGATCTCCCGGCATCAGTACAACTTTTGCAACGGCATCCTGTTCGGCCTCAATGCAGGCTGATGGTGTTTTAAACATATGATTGTCCTCCTTAAAATTCTCTGCTTTACTATTATATCAATTGGCAGTGATGCGAAAAATCCGAAATTTATCTCTGCCCATTACGCCCATTATATCGTGATTACATCACGATCCAATTCGTCACTCGTCAAATACATGCCAGCATGTATTTTCCTCGTTTGCACTCATTATATCAGAGTAACACGCACCTTACAACGAAAAATCAAAATCCGCTTCCTCCAGATGCTCTCTCTTATAATTCAGCAAAAATCTGGTGCACTTTGTCTTTCCCTCTCCGGCGAATACCTCAATACATTCCTCTATATTCTCATTTGTAAAAAATCCCAGCTCCGCCAGAAGTGCCAGACGATTTATATCCTGCATTTTTGCAATTTCCTGCAGGATTTCAGACATATTTTTCTCCACAAACCGTCGGTACACTGCTGCGGTATCCTCCTCCAACAAAACAGGGTACTTTAACCGGCAGCAAGCCATTCCGCAGCGGACCATCAGATTCAGATACGTCGGGAAAAGCGTGTCATACCTCCGGTAATCATAGATATACCCTTCCCAGGATGTTTCCTTACGTTCCCGCATTTCCGGATAGAAAGCCGCAAAGTCTCTCCACTTCTCCGGCAAACGAAGGATTCCGACTTTATCCGCCCCCTTATGGCGCTTATTCTCCGGCCGGTCGCCTGTCTCTCCCCCGGCATTTTCTCCGGTACGTCCCGCTTCCGATGACTCCCGTTCCTCTGAATAAAACAAAGCCGTAATTTCATCCTTCCGGTAGACCGGCTCCTGCGGCACATATAACAGAATCCCGGTCTCTTCCAGTTCCAGCTCCTTTAAGTTTTTACACTCCCGGAATGCATCCTCTCCGACATCTTTCACAGAGTTCGGAATCCGGCATTTTTGAAAAGAAGCGCGGCGGAAAGCCCCGGGAAGGATCCGCGTCACATCATCCGGAATCCGCCAGAAGTTTGCTGTACCGAAATATTTTACAATATATCGATCGCCATGTTCGCCCATTTCATATAACGCAGCCTCATCCGCTGCAAAATGCGGATTGGCGGCATTCACTGTAATCTGCTCCAATCCGTTCCGTTCTTCACTCCACCCGAAAGTATCCGACAGTGCAAGCCGCCCGATCTCCTCTACCGTAGACGGCAGATGGAAGCAGCGCAGGCTGATACAGTGGCTGAACGCATTTTCCCCGATTACCCGAAGCCCCTGTAAATTATTCATGTTCCCACTCCGCTGCTCCTTAAAAAAGCCGCCCTGGTTTTCCTCATATTCAGGATTTTGAGATACTGCCGCATCCGGAATCTGAACATCCTCCAGCAGCTGGCACCCCTCAAATGCTGTCGCCTCAATGGTATGCACCGACAACGGCATCTCGATGCGCTGTAACGTTTCACTCCCGGCAAAAGCTCCCTCTCCGATCACCGTCGTTCCTTCCGGCACACAGTAGTGCGTCAGCTTGCTCTCTGAAAAAGCGGCTAGCAGCTTTCGTCCTGTCCCATCACCCTTTTCATATAGACAGAATCCGTCCGTAAAAAAAGACGGATTTTTCTCAGAGATAGAAAACCGAATCGATGACAGCTCCCAGGGACATTCCATCCGGCAAACCGTATCCGGAAGAACCACCTCTGTCAAAGGAGTCAAAAACAGAGCCTCAGCACCGATCTCCTCCAACCCCTCGTGAAGAATCAGCTCCGTCAGGCTCATACACATCTTAAAGGCTCCCTTCCCGATGCGCCGCACCGAGGAGGGAACCTCAATTTTTGAAAGGAGCGCGCCATTCTCCGAAAAGGCTTCCGCACCAATCTCCACTACCGGCCGCCCGTCAATCTGCGAAGGAATCTTAAGCATTCCCTCTTCTCCGGAACTGCCGGTATTTTCGTCTGAAAGATATTTTTCTATGATAACGCCGCAGTCTGTAACCTGATAAATATAATTATTCCATCTCATTTTTGTTACCATCATGCATTCCATTCATGACCAGCTGACCCGGGTATCATCAAACCTGCAGTTTTTCCACTGCGTCCGCGATCTCCTGCTGCCGCTCATAGATCTAAAACTTCTTATTATACTTTTCGTACTCTTTACAGCCGCAGCGTGCGATAAATGCCGCGCTGTTATAATTCACAGTCAGGTCTGTCACAAGCACCAGCATCTCATTGCCCGCCCCGAACATTTTTTCCACAAAGCGGAAAAGATTCGATAATTTTTCACTGATTCCGGCACGGTCAGACTTCATCCGGGCCACTTCCCCGTCAAACCGTTCTTTTATCAATGCAAAAGCATCCTCCGGACGGATCACGCCGGCCATATGAATGGCTTTCGCATCCTGCTGCAGCGTCTCAATCACCATCTGATACTCTTTTTTCTCCGCCGGGCTGATGGAATCGGCAGCGTCCTCCCGCTCCAGCATCGTCTGCAGGGACTCCCAGTTTGCCCGAAGGATATTCAACACCGTATCGTGATCCCACTGCGGCAGATCCGCCAGCGTTTTCTTCAAATCTTTCAGTGTCAGAAGAAGCTTCCGCAGGGCATCCTCCTGCTCCACATTCACCCGGATCTCCGCCTGAATGGCATCCAGAAGCAGCCCGATCAGAGATAAACGCTCATCAAAACCGGCTTTCTTTGCCCGGTCGCGAATATCCGCATCCGCCTGCCCGGACAGAATCTGCTGCACACGATAATCGCGTTTATACTTCTGATACAGATCATAGTAAGATGCAAACTCCCGGCAGATCCGCTTATTTCGCAGGTACTGCGCGATCAGCGTCTCATCCACCGCAAAGCCATTTTCTTCATACAGATAAATAATCTCCGAGAGATCTTCCCACCCGCGGGCGGTAACGTAGGATTTGCCGTCGACGGTATTCTCTATCACGTAAAAATCATTTTTCTTAATATCCAGATACGTCAGGATGGCTCCATGAATCCCGCGGTTCACCGCATACTTTCGCCAGGTAGGATAATCCGCGTCTACTTCCAGAACCTTCATTCGATCCAGCGTCACCACATCAAACTCCCGAACGGAACGGTTAAACTGCGGCGGGTTACCGGCCGTGGCGATGACCCATCCATCCGGCACGCGGTGTTTTCCGAAGGTCTTAAACTGCAAAAACTGCAGCATGGATGGCGCCAGAGTCTCTGAAACACAGTTGATCTCGTCCAGGAAAAGAATCCCCTCCTTTTTTCCGGATTTCTCCATCATCTCATAGACTGACGCGATGATTTCGCTCATCGTATACTCAGAAACATCAAATTCCGTGCCGCCGTAATTTTTATGGCTGATAAAAGGCAGGCCGAGTGCGCTCTGCCGCGTATGATGCGTCATCGAATAAGATACCAGGGCCAAATCCATCTCCTGCGCGATCTGCTCCATAATGGCTGTCTTACCGATGCCCGGCGCGCCGAGCAGGAAAACCGGGCGCTGCCGTACGACGGGAATCCGATAACTGCCGTACTGGTCTTTCGACAAATAGATTTTTACCGCTTTCTCAATCTGCTCCTTCGCTTCCTGAATATTCATAACTCATCCTCCGTCATTATCAACTGAATCGCCCATGGCGGCGTCTCCGGTATCTCAAATCCCTCTTCAATAAAAACAAACGCGGTCTCGTAATCCGGCGCACGCTCCGGGAACGTCCCCTTTCCGTCGGTAAAATAAATCAGTCCCCGCAGGTTGTGGAACTCATGCCGCGCAATCAGGTTGTCCACATAATCAAAAACCGGCCGGAAATCCGTCCCGCCAAAACCGGACAGCTGCACATCCTGCATATAGGCATCAAACTCCTCATCCGTGGTAACCTTCACATCCTGCTGGATTTTCGAATCACACTGGATAATGTGAATATTCACCCGGCTAAAATAACTCTCGGTGTTTTTCAAAATATCATAGGTCTTTCGCAAAAACTTTTCCACTGTGGCTCCCTGACAGGAACCGGAGGTATCCAGCGCAATGACAAATTCGCGGATGCGCTTATTCTCCCGGTACTCTAACGGCTCCACTAACGGCATATTCTCATAGAGCTGCAGGCCGTAGGTGTAATAGATATAATCAAACTCATCATCGTTGATATGCATCTCCTCGCCGAGCACCGCAAACTTTTTCAGAAACGCGCTGTAATCGTACTTTTCGCGCAGCGCCTCTTTCAGGTTCCGCAGAAGACTGCCCGCCCCGAATCCCTGCTCCCGTGAGAAAGTCTCAATATCCGTCTTTGCATGCTGGCTGACATCCACCCAGTCGTCCCGCGTCTGCCCCACCAGTGCCTCGTCAATATCCTCGACCTGATCTCCCTCCTCGCCGGTGTCCGCCTCATGGCAGCCCATCATCGCCGTCCGGGTATTCGTGGTGTACGTATCACCCGTCCGATCTGCCGCATCCGTCTCCTTTTTCGGAATCCAGTGCAGGTGATCGTCCTGTTCAAACAGATCCGCATGCGCCAGGTATTCCTCCGCCGCATCCGGATTATCCAGAAGGAATCGATAAATCTTCTCCGCTGTCAAAACCGGCACATGCTCCTCCAGACGCTTCATGACTTTTTCCTGCTTTCCGTCCTCAGTCAGCCGCACCTCCGGCAATTTCAGATCCAGAATCGCCTTCTCAACCGCAACATCGCAGGCAAAATCCCAGCAGGCACGATCCATCTTTTCATAGTGGAACGGATGGCTGAAAATACAATGCAGAAGCATATGCAGAAACGCCCGCGTGCAGCGGTTCGGTTCCTCCTTAAAAGAACGGATCACATGCTCCGGATTATAATAAATCACCCGGCCGTTTACCCCGTAGGTCGCCACCGTATCCGCGGGAACCATGGGCATACGAAACAGGGCTCGATCCAGGAACCGCAGGGACACCATAATCTGGTCTCGGGCAAACAGCATGATACGGTCTGCCACTTCCTGATATTCTGCTTTTTTTTCATCCTGCGCCTGCATGATCTCGCGCATCTCATCTGTCATTATTGCCATGTAGCAAGACACTCCTGAAGTTTAGTTCTGCAAAATGAACTGTGAATAGCAACAAAAGAATACCATACTCTGAACCAAGTTTCAACAGACGAATGAGGAGGATGACAGTTATATATTTACATGCAATCGGGGCAGTCCCCACAAAATTGCATGATAAATATTTTACTGCTAACCTCCTCATTGTACGGGCTTCGCCCTATACCGCATTACAGAAAAGCAGGCATACATGGTGAGTCTGTCTTTCCGTAATCCGCTGCACGGCTCATTGCCAACGCTCACTCTACCGGTTCTCCGGCTGCATAAAATACTCCTGTGCATTCAGCGGTTCCTCGCCGGACTTTACATGAGTATAGGTGCCGTCTGCCAGCTGAATCCTGGCCTTCACATTGTCCGCCATAAGCACACGGAAAATATGAAGCACGCGGTTTTTAATCTGTTCGTCAAAAATCGGCGTCGCCACCTCCACGCGGCGGGTGGTATTCCGGGTCATGAAATCTGCGGAAGCAATATAGACCTCCGGGTCATCCTGTCCGAAGATATAAATGCGGGAGTGCTCCAGATAACGTCCCACAATGCTGCGAATCGAGACATTCTCCGTCTTTCCGGGCACGCCGGCGATCAGACAGCAGGCGCCCCGAACCACAAGATCAATCTTCACTCCGGCACAGGAAGCCTCGATCAGCTTCTCAATAATGACTTTATCCGTCAGAGAATTCATCTTTGCGCCCACATAAGCGGACTGACCGTTTTTCGCACGCTCGATCTGTATATCTATCCGATCCAGGATCTTGTTGCGCAGACATTTCGGAGCCACCATAAAGTACCGCGTCTCCTCCATGACTTCGCCCAGATACATCCGGGTAAAGACCTCGTTGGCCTCCTCACCGATCCCCTGATCCGCCGTCATCAGTGAGAAATCCGTATACAGACGGGAAGTCTTCTCGTTATAGTTTCCGGTACCGATCTGCGTAATATAAGAAATATGATCGTCTTTCTTCTTGGTGATCAGACACAGCTTGGAATGCACTTTCAGCTGATCCAGTCCGTAAAGGACGGAGCAGCCGGCGTCCTCTAAGCGGCGGGACCATCCGATATTGTTCGCCTCATCAAACCGCGCCCGCAGCTCCACAAGGACATTGACCTCCTTGCCGTTCTCTGCGGCACGGATCAGCGCTTCAATCACTTTGCTGTCATTTGCGACGCGATACAGCGTCATCTTCACAGATACCACATCCGGATCCACTGCCGCTTCAACTAAAAGCCGCAGGAACGGATCAATGCTTTCATACGGGAAAAAGAGGAAGCGATCCTTTTCCTCAATCATCTCCATCATGGAACGCCGATTATTATACTCCTCCGGAATCTGCGGAGAATATTTCGGATAGAACAGCGTCTTATCACTGCGCAGGATATCACTGAGCTTGGAGAAGAAGGAGACGTCCAGCGGAGACGTTGAGCGGAACACATAATTCTTTTTTAACTTCAGATATTTGCAGAGCAACGCGATAACAGAATCATCCATCTCCCTGGAATACTCCAGCTTGATCGGACAAAGTCTGCGCCGTTTGCTGACCAGCTGTTCTATCACCTGGCGAAAATCCGTATCATCGTCGTACATCTCCTCATCCGGATCGATGTCAGCATTCCGCAAAATACGGATCAGGGATTTACTTTTAATTTCAAAATGCGTAAAAATCTGCGCCACATAATGAAGAATCAGCTCCTCCATCAACATATACCGGTTTGGATGATCCGGCATACGCACCAGCCGCGGAAGCACGTCAATACTGCAGGGAACAATCCCCAGCTTGTCGCTCTTTCCGGTTTTTATGCTTTTGCCGTTCTTTCCGGACTTGACGGTTTTCTTCGGCCCCAATATCACCACTGCATAGATTGCTTTATTCCGAAGAAACGGAAACGGCTGTTTCTTTCCCACGACCTGCGGTGCGAGGAGCGGGCGCACTTCGTGCTCAAAATAAGCGTCCAGAAACGCGGTATCCTTCGCATCCATCTCCCCGTAACTGACAATGTCGATTCCGCGCTCTTCCAACCCTCGGTCCAGTGCAGCGTAGATGGCATCTTTACGCTGCGTCAGCAGCTTCACCTGTTCAAAAATAGCATACAACTGCTCCCGACAAGTCATATTCGTCTTATTATCCCGGATATCTTCGGAGATCAGCATCTGATCATAAAGTGATCCGACTCTCACGCCGAAAAACTCGTCAAGATTGCTCTGAAAGATCGATGCAAAGGACAACCGCTCGCAAAACGGATTCGTAACATCCTCCGCCTCTTCCAACACTCTGGCGTTAAACTTTAGCCATGATAATTCCCTGTTGTCATAACACTGGTATTCCATAATTTTCTCCCCGTCGTTTACAGTTTTTCAATCTCTTTTCGGATTTTTAAAAATTTTTTGTCAATGTTAGCAATATCCATTGCGTAAGACTTCAGCTCGCGCTCCATCTTCTCGACCTTTTCAGGATCCACCTTGCTGTTTTTATAACTGAGCTGGTGATCCAGCATCGCCCAGTAATTCATCGCCGCGGAACAGACCTGTATCTCAAGCAGGATATCTCCGGGACACTCCGGAACCTCCGCGATAATATGAATGCTGCGGTAGCCCGTCGGCTTCGGATGTACGATATAATCTTTCACCTTGATAACCCGAAGGATCGGCAGTTTCCGAATCGCTTTCACCGTTCGGTAAACATCATCCTGAAATATACAGACCACCCGGATTCCGGCAAGATCGTGAAAGGTCTCGATCGCCTTTTCCATCATCTGGCTTCTCCGCTTGCGAATCAGCTTATTTAAAATACTCTCAGGCGTTTTAACTCTGGAAGTAATATACTGAATCACCTGACGATCATACTTTTCCGTCATGTCAGTGCGAAGCTGACGCAGTTCGGGAACAACCAGCCGGATCATCTCCTCACAGGTCTCCGCAACATGCATCTCTTCGTAATCCTGTATTAAATTGGAAAGGCTCTCATCCCAGCTTTTTTTCACAATGACTCCTTATCGTTTTATTTTTCTTCCGATATTTTTTATATCATACCACAATTCTCATCACTTAGACACCATCACGGGGTAAATTTCCTGTAAATTTTCGTCTTTACTGCAATACCTCCAACGCCTTCTGAATCTGATTATCCAGTTCATAGCTGTAGGAGTCATCTTCCCCGCCCAGAAACTCATACTCAATCTCCACATCAGGCGTAATCCCGATATCCTGAATGCAGGTGCCTCCCGGCGTATAATATCTGTGCGTAGTTACTTTAAATGCCGTCCCATCACTTAAACTGCGAATTGACTGTACGACGCCCTTTCCGTAGGTCGTCGTTCCGACAATGGTACCGGCATCCCGATCCTGAATCGCACCGGCAAAAATCTCCGATGCACTGGCGCTGTTTCCGTCAACCAGAACTGCCAACGGCAAATCCAGCGACGCATCATCTGTCGACGTGTATTCCACACGATTGCCGTCTCTGTCCTCCGTGTAGAGAAGCAGCCCTTCCGGCAAAATTTCATCCAGCATATCACAGACTGTCGTGAGGACACCGCCCGGATTGGAACGAAGATCCACGATCAAAGCCTCCATTCCCTCCTCCTGAAGCTCATCAAGCGCCTCCGAAAACTGTTCCGTTGTGGCTTCTGTGAATTCCGTCACCTGAATATACCCTACCGAATCCTCCAGCATATCACAGCTCACAGTAGGAAACGTGAGATTCTTCCGCTCGATATCGTACGCAATCTCCTCTCCATTCCGATAGGTTATGAGGTGAACGGTTGTATTCTCTTCCCCTCGTATATGGGTAACCAGCTCCGATAATTCCATAGAGGTCGCCTCATAATCATCCACCATATAGATGATATCACCGGCAAGAAGTCCGGCCTCCTGAGCCGGAGATCCGTCATAAACCCGGACAACCGTCACCTGCATCGTTTCCGTATCCTGCTGCAGGCTGGCGCCGATCCCACAGTATGTTCCCTCGAGAGAACTTTCAAGCAGGCTCTCATATTCTTCCTCGGTATAATACTGTGAATAAGTATCCAGATTTTCAAATAACCCTTCATACAAACCTTCACGCAGATCCTCGATATCTACCTCTTCATAATATGTGCTCTGAATATAAGCAGCCAGCGTCTCAATCTTCTGCGTTGTTTCACTGTCCAGCACAGCCTCGTAACCGGAAAAAATCCGGGTAAAACTTCCGGTTGTCAGCCCGAAAACGACGGAAACCGCCGCGGCCGCAATTACAGCACCCGAAAGGAACCCCCTGGCAAAAGGATGCTTTCTTCTTTTTTTTAATTTTTCTTCCGGTGTGTGGATAATCACTTCTGTACCGTTTTCCGATGTTTCTGTAACAGTATTCTCAATTGCCGTATCTTCTACATTATTTTTTCTCATTTTATCCTCATTATGCTTCATGATTTGTTGCCATGGTAGTAATCTATGAATATGGAACGTAATTCATGCTTCCCTTTGCCTAACAGTTCAGCCGCGTCTAACCATGCGCAAAACGCGCCTTACAGCGCTTCTCCGCAGCTTGCGCTGCTGTTTTTGCTTATGGTCAGGCGCTCCGCTCATAAGTAAAAAATCTGCTCTCATGAACGCCAGCGTTCAGAGAGCAAATTTTCTACTTATGGCTGAACTGTTATTGTCACACATTTATATGTCGATGCACAGTCACCCGACTTCCAATATAACCGATACCGATGCCTAAGATCAGGCCAACCGGCAGCAAAATCGTAAACACGCTCCTGGATGAAACAAAAGTGACCATATTACTCAGGAACCCAAATTTTTCTGCTACGTAAGTAATTACCTTTCCATATCCCACATATAAAATCGCAAGCGGGATAATTGCACCGATCGCACCGATTAAGACACCTTCCACAATAAACGGAGCCCGGACAAAGAAATCCGTCGCACCGATCATTTTCATAATCCCAATCTCCTCCTTGCGAACCGTAATACCGGTACGAACCGTATTGCTGATCAGGAACACCGCAACACAGATCAAAATAATAATAATCGCAATGGAGACAATCCCGATCAGTTTATTGGCATCCGTCAGCGTATTTGCAACCGTTTCAGACTGCCGCACCGTTCGAACATTATCCAGATTCTCCAGGAATGTCACCAGATCCTGCTGTTGAGAAATATCTTCCATATAAATCTCATAGGACGCCTCATTCGCAAGCGGGTTCTCCGACCCGAAAGCCGCCGCAAGATCCTCGTTTCCCTCAAAATAAACCAGCTTATAATCTTCCCATGCCTGCTCGGCAGATATATAGTTGAAGCGGGAAACTTCAGGACGCTGGGCAATCTCATACCCAATCTGATCAATCCGCTCCTGCGTCGTATCCTCCTCAAAAAAAACCGTGATCGCCACGCCGGACTCCACGTCCTGTACGACATTTTGAAAGTTTACCAGTATCGAATAAAAAATACCAAAGAGGAAAATGCACGCTGACATTGTCGCAATCGATGCAATCGAAAACACTTTATTCGTCCAGACGTTGCGGAAACCCTCTTTTATTGTAAAACCAATTGTACTGAATTTCATACCAGATCACCACCCATCTGTGTATCGTTCACGACATGCCCCTGCTGCAGCGTGATCACACGCTTATTCATCCTTTCAACAATCTCCATATTGTGGCTGACTACCAGAACAGTCGTCCCCCGCTGATTGATCTCCTCAAGGAGCTTCATAATTTCCCAGGCATTGCCGGGATCCAGATTACCGGTCGGCTCGTCTGCCAGAAGAATCTTGGGTTGATTTACCAGTGCACGGGCGATCGCCACTCGCTGCTGCTCACCGCCTGACAGCTGATTCGGCTTGGACTTATACTTTGCGGCAAGACCAACCTCAGATAATACCTTCGGAACGTTTTTTTTGATTGACCGGTTTGAAGCAGAGATAGCCCTCTGTGCAAACGCTACATTCTCATAAACATTCTTATCTTTCAGTAAACGGAAATCCTGAAACACACAGCCAATATTCCTGCGGAAATACGGCACCTGTTTCCGACGGACTTTACCGAGATTCTTCTTATTTACAACAATTGTGCCCGCGGTTGGATCCAGTTCTTTCAAAAGAAGACGGATCAACGTAGACTTTCCGGATCCGCTGTCGCCAACGACAAAAACAAATTCGCCCGGATCAATATGAATATTCACATCGTTCAGTGCATGGACACCTTCAGAATAATCCTTACTGACATTCTTTAATGTTATCACTGCCTGTCCTCCTGTTAATCATAATAAATAATAGAAAAGGGGGCACTCAAACAAACCGCATGCCCCCCAAAACTGTAACAATAACTCCGCTTAATAATCCAATGACTCCATATACTTCATATATTTGACGACCATCAGCGCAATCTTAAACGTAATCGCATCCTCAAACACCCGCAGATCCAGACCCGTGCTCTTCTGCAGCTTATCCAGCCTGTAAACCAGCGTATTGCGGTGTATGTACAGCTGCCGTGATGTCTCAGACACATTCAGGCTGTTCTCGAAAAACTTATTGATCGTCGTCAGTGTCTCCTCGTCAAAATCGTCCGGCGACTTTCCGCCAAATATCTCCTTGATAAACATCTTGCACAGCGGAATGGGAAGCTGATAAATCAAACGTCCGATCCCCAGTGTGGCATACGCAACAATGTTCTGATCCTCGAAAAAGATCTTACCCACATCCAGTGCCATACGAGCTTCCTTGTAGGAACGGGAAACTTCTTTGATCTCACTCACAACTGTGCCGAAAGCAACATGTATGGACTTATCTCCGCGAAAGAGTCCGTAAATTACCTCCGCCGTCTTCGTGAGCTCCTCCAGAGAATCCGCTTCATCAACTTCTCTGACAACAATGATATTTCTCTCATCCACAGCTGTCACAAAATCCTGACTTCTGCCTTCGAAAATACTGCGTACCCGGTCAAGCTCATTGCCTTCCTTGTCATGATCGGTTTCTATGATATACACCACTCTTCTGGCATCCGTCTCGATGTGAAGCTTTTTCGCACGGTTATAAATATCCACCAGAAGCAGATTATCCAGCAAAAGATTCTTGATAAAGTTGTCTTTGTCAAACCGCTCCTTATACGCAGTTAAAAGACCCTGTATCTGAAAACTGGCAATCTTTCCTACCATATAAACATCATCACTGTCGCCGTAAGCCAGAAGGACATATTCCATCTGGTGTTCGTCAAACACTTTAAAAAACTGACATCCCGATACAACCTGACTGTCCGCAGGGGAATCCACAAAGGCTACCGCAGGTTCAATGTAACGCTCTGCATCGGAAAAAGTGCTCGCCATAATCTTACCTTCCGTATCAATTACACACAGGTCAATGCGGGTAATATTCTTCAGGCCATCAATTGTCGTCTGTAAAATCTGATTTGATATCATTATTAGTGCCCCTTCGTTTTGAATAAACTGCCCCCTGTCTCCATATGTTCCTATTTTAAGACAAAACACCCAAAAAAGTAAAGGGGATTTCTGAAAAAAATACAACAATATGATTCAAATATAGTGTCAAGAGTTATTTTTCTCAAAGCCAAATATCAGCAATATACACAAACCAGGAAAAATCAATCAAAAATATTTCACAAAACGTTTTTTGTCGAAAAAAGTTTTCCACATTCATTTTTTCAGAATTTACGCCATTTTCCCGACTTATAAACAAAGTTATTCACATTATCCACAGAAAAAGATGAAAAAAACGGTTTTTAAATCCGACAATTTCGGAACAAACGTTTTGTGCATTAATAATAATCTTTCCGCATTTTTTGCGTTCCGCAAATTCGATTTTCTGCGTCTGAAAGCGAATTTTAATATCAGCCACTTTCACATTTTACATGGTTTTTTTCAGAATTTTCTTTCATTTCTCATCTTACTCTCCGGTTTTCGTCTTACCTATCGCAGTTTCTGTTTTTTTCGCGTCCTCCGAATTTCCGGTTGCAGTCTCTTCCGCCCCCTCTTCGTTCTCGATCTCTTCTTCCTCCGGAGCCGTATGGATACCGCAGGTCTCCGTGGGCACGCCAGTCGCACTCCTTAAATAAGTCTTCGTCTCCACTTCATCTTCCGGACAATATTCATTCGCCAGCAGGCCGGACTCCGTGCAGATTTTCACCGTCACATGACCGCTGCATACCTCTGTCGGCGCATACTCTTCAGCGACATACTCCGTTTTTGTAGATGTACAGGAACTGCTCGCCAAAAGCCCGGTATCATTACAGATTGTACATGTAGTGATTCCATCCGGCTGTTCGAAGCCGATATCCTCCAGACCTTCATGCAGCTGGGACATCACATCTTTCCACAATGTCTTTGTAAAGCTTGTGGAGGAAAGTTCTGAATTATCATCATATCCGCCCCATACCGCACAGGTATAATACGGCGAGTACCCCACCAGCCAGGAAGCACGGGGCTTGGATGTCGTACCGGTCTTTCCGGCGAGCGACATACCGGAGAAATTCGCAGCTCTCGCCGTACCGGAAGTCATTACATCCTCCATAGCGGAAGTCAGAAGCCATGCAGTCGTCTCTTTGATCACGCGATGAGACTCTGCAGTCTCCGTCTTGTCAATTAAAACATTACCGTCATGGTCTACAATCTGCGTATACAGAATCGGTTCATTATAAACACCGCCATTTGCGATCGCCGCGTAAGCTGCCGTCAATTCCATATTCGTAACACCGTCCGTAATGCCGCCCAGCGGAAGTGCCTCCACTATATCATCTTCCGTCAATGTACTGATACCAAAATCCAGCGCATACTGATAGCATGTCTCCAACGTAACCTCCCGGCTTGTCTTAATTGCGATAACATTGATGGAACTGGTAATTGCCTGACGGATCGTTGTCGAACCGCGATACCGCCCATCCGCATTATTAATTACCTTACCGCTGGCATAAGTGATCGGTTCATCTACCATGGAAGTCGCCAGAGTGACAATTCCCTCCTCAAGCGCGGGCGCATACGTTGTAAGAATCTTAAATGTCGAACCGGGCTGCATCGTCGAATCCGTCGCGCGATTCAGCGTCAGGCTTGCCGTCTTCTCACCTCTTCCGCCTACCAGGGCTTTCACCTCACCGGTACTCTGGTCGATAATCGTCATGGACGCCTGCGGCTGCACGGTAAAAGTAAGATTCTCGCCAATCGCCGTCCCTCCGTCTGACAGAACATATTCCCTGTATTCGTTAATGTATTCTGTCGCTGTCTCCTCGCTGCTGAAATTCAGATCATCAATTCCCTTTTCCGTTTTCAGCCAGGACAGCATTGTCTGTTCGCTGTAGTTTTCCACCGATCCGTCTTCAAGCTGAACAGACAGCGCATAAGAAAATGACACCTCCGTTGTGATATCATAGTTGGAATTATCATTAACCACATCGTCGCAGATCGCCTGAATCTCCGGATCCTGCGTCGAGTAAATCGACAAACCGCCGCTGTACAATGCCTTGTAAGCCTCTGACTCCGAATATCCCAACTCCTCCTGAAGATCTTCTACTACCTGTTCCGTCAGGGCATCCACAAAATAAGAAGTAACATTAGAAACTTCACTTTCGTATGTCTCATTGGTCTCGCTGATCCGGGTATATACATCATCCGCAACTGCTTCATCATACTCTTCCTGTGTAATATACCCCTGTTCCTTCATATTAGAAAGAACCTTCAGTCGTCTCTCATTATTTTCTTCCGGGTGAGAAATCGGATTGTATGCGGAAGGATTCTGCGTGATCGCCGCAATAACCGCACATTCAGACAACGTCAACTCTGAGACATCCTTGCCAAAATACCTGGTAGATGCCGCCTGCACGCCCAGAGTATTCTGCCCCAGATTGATCGTATTCAGATAATTTTCCATAATCCAGTCTTTGGAGACCTGTTTCTCCAGCTCTACGGCCAGATACTGCTCCTGAATCTTCCGGGTCAGTCTCTCCTTCAGCGTCGTCTCAGAAGTCCAGTCTTCAAAAACATTATTTTTTAAAAGCTGCTGTGTAATCGTGCTGGCGCCCTCGCTGAGGGTTCCTGAAGTAATGCCAACCACGCCCGCACGAAAAATCTCTTTCAGGTCAATTCCGTTGTGTTCATAAAACCGCTCATCCTCAATCGCCACAAACGCATGCTGAAGATTTTCCGGAATCTCGTCCAACGTCACATATACCCGGTTGGAACCGCTGGCTACCAGCTGTGCCGTAACATTGCCGTCGGCGTCGTAAACCGTTGACATATAACCGGTAGGCGTCGCATCAATAGAACTGATATCCGGTGCCTCATCAATAATATCCGTCACTACTTCAAGTACGGCAGACCCCACATACCATACCGCCCCGATTGCGAGAACCAGCGCCAGCATCA
The DNA here is from genome assembly GCA_021204085.1 of Clostridiales bacterium. Taxonomy (GTDB): domain Bacteria; phylum Bacillota; class Clostridia; order Lachnospirales; family Lachnospiraceae; genus Eubacterium_I. Next base: position 22,074 of record JAJPZY010000034.1, read on the forward strand.
GAAAAATAACTTTTATTTTGTTGCCAATCCACCGTCCCCTGGGCAAAAGTACCGCGCGTTTTTTCTCAACGCCTTTCCTGCCGTAGTTCATAGTAACCCTCCTTAAAATTCTTGTTTCATTATAACAAAAGTATGTTATAATAGCAAGCATTGGAAAAGGAGACAGATTTATGCCATACAAAACAGTCCGCGCCGGCGGCCGGGGTGAGATAGAAGAAAAAAAATCCCGCTTCATTGCTACGGTCCAGCCTGTCGCCTCTGAGGATGAGGCACAGGAATTTCTCGCCGCCATGCGCAGAAAATACTGGGATGCCAGACACAACTGCTACGCTTATACCATCGGAACCCGCTTTGAACTGCAGCGATGCAGCGATGACGGCGAACCGGGCGGGACCGCCGGACGGCCGATCTTAAGCGTTCTGTTAAACGAAGAAATCCATAACTGTATGATTGTCGTCACCCGCTATTTCGGCGGCACACTTCTGGGCACCGGCGGACTGGTGCGCGCCTATCAGGCAGCCGCGCAGGCGGGTCTTGCACAGAGTGTGATTATTGAACGGCAATCCGGGCAAAAGCTGACTATATATACCGACTATACTTCGATTGGAAAGCTTCAGCACCTTATTGCCGAAGAGGAAGCAGGGATTCTGGATACCCGCTACACCGACACGGTAGAGATCGATGTGATTGTCCCGGCTGCCGGATATTCCCGTTTCTCAGAAAAAGCGATCGAGGCCACAAACGGGAAATGCCGGATTCACACAGGTGATTTAACCGAATTCGCCTGTGTCGATGGAGAATATATTATCCTGTAACTTTTTACAGATACCAAAAGCAGCAAAAGCCACTTTTGCTGCCGCAACCATTTTTATAATATATGTAATAAACGGAGAGAGCTATGAAATTAGGAGAAAAACAGACATTAACCGTAGTAAAAACAGTAGATTTCGGCGTTTATCTGGCCGAACACCCGGATGACAAAGACAAAGTCCTGCTTCCTGTCAAACAGGTTCCCGCGGGCACCGCTCCCGGAGACAGTCTGGAGGTTTTTTTATACAGGGATTCCTCTGACCGCCTCATTGCCACCACACGTGAACCCCGCCTGACGATCGGAAGCGTTGCTCTGCTGAAAGTTGCACAGGTCACCCGCATCGGCGCATTTCTGGACTGGGGACTGGAGAAAGATCTTTTTCTTCCATATAAAGAGCAGCTCAGGGCGGTTCGTGAGGGGGATGAAATACTGGTTACCCTGTATATCGATAAAAGCAGCCGCCTCTGCGCCACGATGAAAGGGCTCTATCACCTGCTGCGAACGGATTCCCCTTATCAAAAAGGAGATACTGTCACCGGCCGGGTTTATGAGTTCAGTAAAAATTTCGGCACATTTGTCGCTGTCGATGACTGTTATTCTGCCATGATCCCCGGATTTGAAAATACCTCGGGGCTTAAGATTGGAAATATGGTTTCAGCAACCGTCACAAATGTAAAAGCGGACGGCAAGCTGGACCTGACCATCCGCGAAAAAGCATATATTCAAATGGACGCCGATGCGCAGGAAGTTCTGCAGCTCATTACCGAATACGGCGGCGTCCTGCCTTTCAACGACAAAGCCTCACCGGAAATCATAAAAAGGGAAGCACACATGAGCAAGAATGCGTTCAAGCGCGCGGTCGGGCATCTTTACAAAGAAAGACAGATTGAGTTTACCGAGCGGGGAATCCGCCTGACAGGCAAAGTCTCCGATTAATCGCCTTTTTACATTTCATCTGCTGCGCTTTGCCAGGCAAGGCAGGCAATCGTTTCAATTGTACAGGTCACAAAAAAACCGCCAGGCATCTGTTGCCTGACGGTTTTCATAATTTCTATTTTTTAAAATATTCGACGGATCGCAACCACAGTCCGATATGCGTAATTGTAACTGATCTTAATACCGGTGGACTCACTGGACGCATGAACAATCGCGCCTCCTCCAATATAAATCGCTACATGTCCTTCATAACAGATGATATCGCCCGGCTGAAGATCAGACGCGGAAACTGCATATCCGACAGACCGCAGAGAGTAAGACGAATGCGGAAGAGACACGCCAAAGTGCGCGTACACCGCCTTTACAAACCCAGAGCAATCCGCCCCGTTTGTCAGGCTTTCACCGCCCCATACATAGGGGTTGCCCACAAACTGGCAGGCATAATCTGCAACTGCCTGGCCGGAACCGCTGACCGTTGAGGAAGAGCTGCTGCTCGATGACGAGTCACTGCCCGATGAGGAACTACTGCTTGATGACGAACTGCTGCTCGATGAGGAACTGCTGCTCGATGAGGAACTGCTTGCGGAGCTGCTGCTCACCGTAGTACTGTTGCTCGAAGCTGTACTGCTGCCCGATGAGGAGCCGCTACCTGATGAGGAACTGCCGCTTGATGATGTCGTTTTATCAGATGAAGATGCGGTCTGCGTCGCAGCAGAACTGCTTTCCTCCTCAGCTGCTGCGGCTGCAGCGGCAGCAGCGGCAGCCTGCTGGGCTGCTACTTCCTGCGCGATCAACTCTGTCTGCTCTGCAATCGTAGCCTGATATTCTTCTGCCAGAGCCTGCGCGGATGCCAGCATCGCATCGAAATCATCCATCTCAGAACTCTTCTCCGCGATCATGGTGTTCAACGAGCTTTTCTGTGTCTCCAGCTCTGACTGCTGATCCTGAAGTGATGCCTCCTCTTCAGCAATCTCCTCAATCAATTCTTCCGTCAGCTCCACCGTCTCCTGATATTCACTCAGCATCTGGCGGTCGTAACTGTATACCGAAGCAAACATCTGCACCCGGTTCAGCGCATCCGCGAAACTGGTCGCACCAAGCAGGGCATTGAACAGCGAAATACTCTCACCATTTTCGTACATATAGCTGATGCGTTCTTTCATTGACTCATACTGCTCAGCCTCTGTCGCCTCCGCTTCGGCCAGGTCTTCATTTGCCTGCGCCAGTTCTTCCTGCTTGTTGTCGATCTCATCCTCCAGAATAGAGATATTCGCGATCGTTGTAACCAGCTCGGAATCCAGTGCGTCGATTTCAGCCTGCAGACTGCTCTGCTGACTCTCGATATCCGAAATCTGACTGTTCACACTGTTCAGACCGTCCTCAGCCTCCGCCTTCTGCGACTCCGCATCACTTAAAGCGGTTGCTCCGGCCTGCATACTTCCTGTTGCAATGAGGCAGACAGCCGCAGCCACTGCCACCACTTTTTTCCCCAGGTATCTGTACTTTACCATTATTTCTCCTTTACAGATATTGCCAAGCCCACTGATAACTATTCCTATCCTAACGCAAGTTCTTTTCTTTTTCAAGGCACAAACGGCAAAAAAAGTGGAAAAATCTGAGATTTCAACAATTTTTCACAATTAAGGTTCTGTTTTCCACGGCTTATCAACAGTCTTCCAACAGTTTTTCCACGCTGGCAAGCTTTACACAGTTGATAAATACACTGCAAGCCTGATCCAACTCTTCAAGCGGCGGAAGTGTCGGGGCAATACGAATCACAGAATCTTTCGGGTCCTTCTTGTAAGGGAAGGGAGCTCCTGCGCCGGTCATTACCACGCCGGCTTCCTTTGCCATCGCAACAATATTCTTCGCACAGCCTTCGTTCGCAAAATAGGTAATAAAATATCCGCCGTGCGGTTTTGTCCATGATCCGACATCCAGTCCGGCCAGTTCTTCCTCAAAACGGCGATTCAGAAGCTCAAATTTCGGACGGATCAACTCGGCATGTTTCGCCATGTGGGCGGCAACACCTTCCTGATTCTTCAGGAATTTTACATGGCGCAGCTGGTTAATCTTGTCAAAACCTATGGTCTGCACCGTCAGCTGTTTTAAGATATCCGCTTTATTTCTCGGGCTGGTAGCCAAGCCGGAAATACCGGAACCGGAAAACGTTACTTTTGAAGTAGAGCAGAATTCATAAACCATATCCGGATTTCCTGCTTTCTCACACTCAGAGAGAATGTCCAGGATCTCATCCTTCTGATCTTCATACAAATGATGTACGCAGTAAGCATTGTCCCAGTAAATGCGGAAATCAGGTGCCGCCGGCTTCAGATTGGCAAAGCGGCGAACCGTCTCATCCGAGTAGGAAGTGCCCATCGGGTTGGAATACTTCGGCACGCACCAGATTCCCTTGATGGAATCATCAGAACTGACTAGTTTCTCTACCATATCCATATCCGGACCGTCTTCATATAACGGCACATTGATCATCTCAATGCCGAAAAACTCTGTGATCGTAAAATGACGGTCGTAACCGGGCACCGGGCAGAGAAATTTTACTTTATCCAGTCTGCACCACGGAGTATAATCCAACACACCATGGATCATGGAACGATTGATGGTATCATACATAATGTTCAGGCTGGCGTTGCCGTAAACAATGACATTTTCCGGCTTCGTATCGATCATGCCCGCAATCAATTCCTTGGCTTCATCAATACCATCCAGGACACCGTAATTCCGAAGATCCGTACCGAGACGGCTTTCCAGAACGGTATCACTATGGAGCACATCCATCATCGGCTGAGACAGGTCAAGCTGTGCTTTGGACGGTTTTCCTCTCGACATATCCAGCTTCAATCCGAGTGCGCAGATTTCACGATGCTGCTGCCTGAGCAATTCCTGCTCCTGCAATAATTCTTCTTTGGTCATCTCTGTGTATGCTTTCATTGGTGATCCTCCTTGTTTTTTTATGGACGGCGATTTCAGAGCTCATTTTATAACTGTGCGGTTGGAATTGTTTTCCTGACACATGGCCTGTTCTATGAAGTGAAGTTCTGAAATCACCTGATTATACATGTTCGGTATATTAATACTTATCCCTTCCGATTTTATGGAAATACTCTCTGATATTCTTTTCGTAGCCATTTTCCGTCGGTTCATAAAAGACCATGTCTTTATATACGTCGGGAAGATACTGCTGCTCGACGTAATGGTTGGGAAAATCGTGGGCATATTTGTAACCGATGCCGCGGCCGAGCTTCTGCGCCCCCTTGTAGTGACTGTCGCAAAGGTACGGCGGAATCGGTGCCGTCTTTGTCTCACGAACCACCCCAAGCGCTTTATCAACTGCAAGGTAAGCAGCATTACTTTTAGGCGCACACGCCACATAGGTAGCCGCCTGCGATAAGACGATCCGTGCTTCCGGCATGCCGAGCCGCTCGACCGCCTGCGCCGCACTGACAGCGACTGTCAAAGCCATAGGATCCGCGTTTCCGACGTCCTCGGATGCACAAATCATAATGCGCCGCGCGATAAATGCAACATCCTCCCCGGCGTGAAGCATTTTAGCCAGATAATAAACGGCCGCATCCGGATCGGACCCACGCATGCTTTTGATAAAAGCAGAGATATTATCATAATGATTGTCTCCGCTTTTGTCATATCTGACGCTGCGCTTCTGGATACACTCCTGCGCTACATCGAGCGTGATATGAATCCGCCCATCGGCACCCGGCTCTGTGGTAAGGATTCCCAGTTCTAATGCATTCAATGCACTCCGGGCATCCCCGTTGGCGATATCTGCCAGAAAATCCAGCGCTTCCTCATCCGCCAACGCATGATAGGCGCCCATGCCTTTCACTGTGTCGGTCAGCGCACGCAAAAGCAGCGTACGAATATCCTCTTTTTCCAAAGGAAGCAGTTCAAAGATAACAGAGCGGGAAATCAGCGCGCCGTTCACCTCAAAATAAGGATTCTCCGTCGTCGCCCCGATCAAGGTTACCGTGCCGTCCTCCACAAACGGAAGGAGGTAATCCTGCTGGCTTTTGTTAAATCGGTGAATCTCATCGATAAACAATATCGTCCGTTTCTGATACATCCCCTGAAGTTCCTTCGCACGGTTTACAACCGCTTCCATATCTTTCTTCCCGGCAGCCGTCGCGTTAATCTGCATAAACTCCGCACTGGTCGTCTGCGCGATCACCCGGGCCAGCGTCGTCTTCCCAGTCCCAGGCGGACCGTAAAAAATCACGGACTGGAGCTTGTCCGCTTTGATCGCACGATAGAGAAGCTTGTCCTTACCGATAATATGCTGCTGTCCCACCACATCATCCAGAGTAGACGGGCGCAGGCGGGAAGCCAGGGGCGCTTCTTTCTCCTTATTCTGTTCTCTCATGTAATCGAATAAATCCATGTCCATATACCTGCTTTACCTGTGTATGCTTTTTGTAAAGCCCGCGTTGCGGCGGCAGATTGCGGTCATCCGATTCATTTTTCGGTTCAAAATGCATCATCAGATACAAAAAAATTCATTTTTAACTGATTTTCCCCTCAAATATTGCAAAATATGAATATGCGCACCCGTCATTCCTGCATAACCACGTATACCTTACCGCAAAAGCAATACATTTACAAGTCTTTTTTCAAAATCCGTTCTCTTTTTCATAAAACATTCAGGGAAACATCAGTTCTTCCACCGTCACAAACTGATATTCTTCCCGGTTTAAAATATCAACCACCTGCAATGCCGCCTACACGCTGGACTCTGAAGCGTCATGCAGTAAAATAATATCATATTCTTCCGCATTTTCCAAGATTCTCTGTACGATCAGCGAAGCATCCTCCGTCGCCCAATCCAGAGGATCCACATCCCAAAGAACCGTAACCATGCAAAAATCATTATCCAGCGCAGACGGCCAGTTTCCGTAGGGCGGGCGTACAAAAGACGGCCATACACCAGTCAGATCATAAATCAGATTTCCGGTACTCTGAATCTGTTCACAGGCTTCTTCCTCAGATACCTCTTCCAGATTGACATGTTCATAAGAATGAACCCCGACCTCATGACCATCCGCATACATTTCCTCCACAATCTCCGGGTACATTTCGATCTGCTGCCCCAGAAGAAAAAAGGTTGCCTTTACGCCCCGCTCCCGCAGGCCTGCCAGCAGCATGGGCGTATACTCCGGATCAGGGCCATCGTCAAAAGTCAGAGCAATCTTTTTTGTATCCGGATCCGCTGCGTCCGCTTTTTCCTGAACGCTATCACTTTCTGTATTTTCATCCGGCTCTGCGGTACAACTCCGGCTGACACTGCCCTGCGCACGAAATACCTCCTGTGTATTATCCGGATTCCGCAGCTGCAGATCACCCGCCGCGGATATTTTCCCATAAATAAACACACTGATAATTAAAATAAAAAGCGCCATATCAACAAAGAACAGTTTCCGCCCGTTTTTCTCCATATTTTACATAAATACCCGCTGCTGCCTCATTTGGTAATTATTCGAATCCGGCTCTGAATAATTATCTCCTTTTCAATATATGAAATGTATGAGAAAAAATGTCAGATGACGCACCTTACACACAGCCGGTTATTCTTTTATACTTTATTATTGAATATATTTTTTCATAACAGGAAAAGAACTGCCCTTAAAATCACAGGGCAGCTCCTTTTCTATATGAAGCAAACGAACCTAATACTTTCCTGTTAACTTCAAACTTTCTGAACAGCCAAAAATATACGTGCATTCACGAAGCAAGTACAGCGAATTCGGCTGCCTCAATGCTTTACTCCGGCTGCCAGATGATCACCCTCCACATCAATAAGAATCGTGTCGCCGACCCGCACCTGATCGCTTAAGATCAGCTTCGCGGAAAGAGTCTCCACATGTTTCTGGAGGAAACGCTTCAGCGGCCGTGCGCCGTAGACCGGATCATATCCGTGCTCCACGATAAAGCTCTCCGCCGCGGGCGTCAGCTCTACGCGAATCTCCCGATCCTCCAGGCGGTCATTGAGTTCGTTCATCAGCAAATGAATGATGTTTCCGATGTTATCCTTCGTCAGCGGCTTAAAGAGAATGATCTCATCCAGACGATTTAAAAACTCCGGACGGAAGCTGGCTCGAAGCTCTTCCATCACAAGATCCTCTGCCTCCGGACGGATCTCACCGTTGGCATCAATGCCCTCCAACAAATGAGCAGATCCCAGATTGGAAGTCATAATAATTATGGTATTTTTAAAGTCCACCGTCCGCCCCTGAGAATCTGTAATACGCCCATCATCAAGCACCTGCAGCAGAACATTAAACACATCCGGGTGGGCTTTTTCCACCTCATCAAAGAGAACAACAGAATACGGTTTCCTGCGGACCGCCTCGGTAAGCTGGCCGCCCTCGTCATAGCCGACATATCCGGGAGGCGCTCCGATCAGGCGGGAGACAGAATATTTCTCCATATACTCACTCATGTCCAGGCGGACCATATTCGACTCATCATCAAAGAGGCTGGCCGCCAGCGCCTTCGCCAGCTCCGTCTTACCCACGCCGGTAGGCCCCAGGAACATGAACGAGCCGATGGGTTTTTCCGGATCCTTGATGCCGGCCTTCGAGCGGATGATGGCCTCCGTAACTTTCGTTACACCCTCATCCTGTCCCACGACGCGCTTATGCAGCTCATCATCCAGATGCAGCGTCTTATTACGCTCACTCTCGGTAAGCTTTGCCACCGGGATCCCCGTCCACCGGGAAATGATCTTCGCGATCTCATCCTCACTGACATTCTCGTGAACCAGCGACATATCTTTGTTCTTTACAATCTCCTCCTCTGCGGCCAACTGCTTCTCCAGCGCCGGCTTCCTGCCGTACTGCAATTCCGCAGCCTTGTTCAGATCGTAATTCTGCTCCGCCAGCTGAATTTCTTTATTCAGGCTTTCCAGCTCCTCGCGCAGCTTCTGGACACGCTCCACCGCTGTTTTTTCATTATCCCACTGCGCCTTTTTGGTCTGGAACTCATTTCTCATCTCCGCCAGTTCCTTCTGCAGATCCTCCAGACGTTCGCGGCTTAAGTTGTCCTCCTCTTTCTTCAGAGCCGTCTCCTCGATTTCCAACTGCATCACGCGGCGGTTCAGCTCATCCAGTTCCGTCGGCATGGAATCCAACTCCGTCTTGATCAACGCACAGGCCTCATCCACCAGATCAATCGCCTTATCCGGCAGGAACCGGTCTGAAATATAACGGTTTGACAGCACTGCCGCGGAAACCAGCGCGCTGTCCGTAATCTTCACACCGTGGAAAACTTCATACCGCTCTTTTAAACCACGGAGGATGGAAATCGTATCCTCCACCGTCGGCTCGTCCACCATCACCGGCTGGAACCGACGCTCCAGAGCGGCGTCTTTCTCCACATATTCGCGGTACTCATCCAGTGTTGTAGCGCCGATGCAGTGCAATTCACCTCTGGCTAGCATCGGCTTTAACATATTGCTCGCATCCATTGCGCCGTCCGTCTTACCGGCTCCCACGATGGTATGCAATTCATCGATAAAAAGGATAATCTGCCCGTCGCTGGCTTTCACCTCATCCAAAACCGCTTTTAACCGCTCCTCAAATTCGCCGCGGTACTTGGCACCGGCCAGAAGTGCGCCCATATCAAGGGCAAACAGTTTTTTCTCCTTTAATCCCTCCGGCACATCGCCGCGGACAATCCGCTGCGCAAGTCCTTCCACCACGGCAGTCTTGCCGACGCCCGGCTCACCGATCAGCACCGGGTTGTTTTTTGTCTTTCTGGACAGGATACGAATCACATTTCGAATCTCACTGTCTCTGCCGATCACCGGATCTAGCTTCTGGTCACGGGCGCGCTCCACCATATCATAACCATACTTTTCCAGCGTATCATAGGTGGCCTCCGGGTTATCCGAAGTCACGCGCTGATTGCCGCGGACCGTTGAGAGCGCCTGCAGAAACCGTTCTCTCGTAATGCCGTACTCTTTAAAAATCTCCTTCATCGCCGGGTTCGGGTAACGCAGCATACTTAAAAACAGATGTTCCACGGAAACATATTCGTCTCCCATCTGCTTCGCCTCATCCTCGGCAGAAATCAATACCTTATTCAGCATCTGCCCGATATAAACCTGTCCTCCGGAGACCTTCACGCGCTTCGCTAAGTGACGCTCCGCGTTGTCACAAAAATGCTCCTTGTTGATCTCCATCTTTTCAATCAGTTTTAAGATCAGGCCGTCCTGCTGACGAAGCAGCGCCACCAGCAGATGCTCCTGCTCGATTTCCTGATTACCGTATTCGTAGGCCAGTTTCTCACAGTCCTGAACGGCCTCCATTGACTTTTGTGTAAATTTCTGGATATTCATAACACCACTCCTTTCAAATGATTCATGCCTGTTTCTTGTTGTCCAAATGTAAAAGCCGGGAGATTATCATCACAGGAAATACTTCCCGGGTATTCAAAAGTGCGTTTCATTATATTTAAACTACACTTTTCGGTGTGCTCTTCCTGCACCTCTTCCCTGCTTTCTTTGTTATAGCACGAAAATTAGCACTCGTCAAGTCCGAGTGCTAACAATTTTTAAAAATACTCCCATCCTTATCCTTGTTTTCCCTTCCCTGTGATATGAGCAAGCAGCCCTCTGCATCCATCCATAACATCCCGGAACGTCGCGTCAAAATCACCGGTATACCACGGGTCGGCCACATCCCGGTCTTTACCGGCAAACTCCAGCATCTTAAAAATTTTTTTCTGCGGGTCACCGCCGGCAATGCGCTCCATGTTTCGAATGTTCGCCCAATCCATACCGATCAGATAATCGTACTCCAGATAATCCCGCCGCGTCATCTGCACCGCCCGGTGCGGAATCAGAGGGATACCCTCCTTCGCCAGCTTTTGCCGCGTGCCGTAGTGAGGCGGATTGCCAATCTCCTCGCGGCTGGTCGCGGCAGAGTCGATGTAGAACTGATTCTCCAGACCGGCCTGCTTTACTAAATGGGTAAAAACGCTCTGGGCCATGGTGCTGCGGCAGATATTTCCATGGCACACGAATAACACTTTTATCATCTTTTTATAAGTCCTCATTTCTTCTCAAAAGTCCCGGAAATCGTTGAAAATCGCATCTCTTTTCACTCATTTAGCTCTCCTTTCAAAAATAGAGAGCCGGATTTGCAGTGTCATTCTAACATAAATCCGACTCTCTGTATAGATTGGTAAAAAACATTTGCCTGCCCACGCGGCAGAATTTTCTCTTATACGGCAGTTGCCATATCCAGAAACCGCTCAAATTTTTCGCGCTTGATCAGCGCCCTGTTGCCGTTCATCATATAGAAATCATCATCGGAATGATGATCAATAATGGCACGGAGTTTTCCCTCACCAATATGATAGTAACGGGCTGCTTCTTCTATTGTGAGCGTATATCTGTGCCAGATTGGAATCTCACAGTACACGTTCTCAGACATTTCATTCTTCCCCATCTAATCACCTTTCCCTTCTTTTGCTTTTTGTTGAACTTGTCCTCGTGTAACTATCCAGCACTTCTTTCGGAATACGATCCAGCACAGCGATTGCCTCATGATAATCGCTTTTCAGTTTCGCATCGGCGATCTTTTTCAGGGTACTTTCCTCCGTAGCTTTGTCGAGCGACTGCGAAAGCTGTGCGTTCTTCTTTTTCAGCTTCTTATTCTCCGTCACCGTATCCGCGAACGCCGTACTGTATTTATTCAGCTGTGTCTGCATCTTCTCCACGCCGGGGATATAGGAATCCAGCAGCTTACAGACTTCTTCCGTCCTGGATTTCATGTTCAGATGCGTCATTCCCGTCAGAAGCCCATCGAGCCTCTCTCTCTGTTTATTAAGCCTGGTCATTTCCTTGAACACCCGCGGCGGGATATGGTCGCGCCCGGTCTGGCTTGCCATAGCATACGAAAGAAGCTGCCAGTGGCAGGTTCTGTAGTTGGCGCTCTCGCCGCGCTCCAGTTCCGGATACTTTTTCACCATGTGCTTCCAGAACTCATCCTGCCACCAGGTCAGCTTCTTTTTGTTGCCGACGATATCCTTTGCCGAAAGCCTGCCGTCCTCTGTCAACGGGACAAAAGAAAGGTGCATGTGAGGCGATTTCTCGTCCATATGCACCACGGCAGACAGGATGGTATCCGGATTCTGATGCGCCCGGATAAAGTCCAGCGCTGTCTGGAAATATTCTTTTATCTCAGCTTTCTTTTTGCCTTTGAAGAATTCCGGGCTTGCCGTGATCAGCGCTTCCACTACCCGGACACTGTCTTTTCTGGTTCGGCATCCGGCCTCCGCGATCTGGCGCTCCGCCTCCGCCCGGTATCTGCCCTTCGGCTCCACCAGATGAAAATTCTGTCTGCTCCTGCTCGTATCCACATCCGGGTTGCTGGCATATTTTTCTTTGGTGCGCTTGTTGTGTGCTTCAATGTTACTGATCTCCGGTCCCTTATACTTGGCAAAACGAAGGATACCGTATTGCGCTTTTTCCATCAGCCATCCCTCCGTTTCTTCCATATAATGTCATACCCCATCACATCGGCAAGCTGCACGGCCTCTCGGTAGCGCAGCGATTCTCTTTGCAGCTTCGCGGACAGGTTGGAGACGGAATCGCTCCATCCATACTCGTCAGCCAGCAGGTCAACCACCTCCTGCATCGTCATTCTCTCGCGCACGATCTGCGCCTTGATCTCATTTCTGATATTTGATTCCACAATAAATTCCTCCTTATCGTAACTCGTGTTTTTGTTTTTATTTCACAGGGAGCACTTCCCTGCGAAATAGAAAACCGGCTCCACTCTCCGGTGAACCGGCTGTACGAAACAATGCTTTCTGCTTTTTCCCATTTTGCGTTTTTTAAGTTCCATATGGTGTCCTGCCCATATAGAAGATTTTCCATGTTCACCGTATCGCGTGTTTTTGCATCGTTCAGTACATAATGCCGCAGAACCATGCAGCCTCTTCATATTTCTGTAAAGATCATTTCCGTGAAATACATTCGGGATATGGTGAATTACTTTACGGCTCCCATTATGCCCGGATTTTAAGGGCTGATTTTTCAGCATATCCGGGAACAGCATAACAATCTGCCTGGCTCTGGATAATTTAATAATACAGGTGACATCGGGCAATCACTGTGTACGTACATACACAAAGATGAAACGGAGCAATCAATCCCTCCATTCCTCCGGTACGTACGTACGCGGCGAAACACTGCAAAACCCATTCATACCCGGGCGGGCTACAGCCTCCATACCCGTATAGCCCCACACACGGCGCCCGGCAGCATTCTTCACATTATTGTTATGCTGCAGGTTATACTTCGCATGGCAGTCCACCATACTGTCACTGAACGTGCGCGATTTTAATGGCGTAAAGCAGTTTTCCTCACACCACATACAGTAAACATCATACAGCTCTTTGGAACTGATCGAAGCACCGTCCCTCATCCGGATATAACCTTCCGATTCCAGAAAATCGAAAATGTTATTATTATCCCTTTTGACAGCTTCCCGGTTTTTCCTCGTCCTCTCGCTCTCGGTAAACTTATAGTTATTGGAAGCAAGGCGCTGTAAGCCCTCGAACGCCCACAAAAAAATGCCCTCCGCCTCTGCTGTCATTTTCTCGGCAATGTCAGGATCATCTACCCGGCCAGCCGGCCGTTCTCTGGTAGTCAGTACAAGCTGCCTGCGGTAAAACCCGTCGCTCCGGTCATAGAGTGCCTGCAAGTCACCGTTGCTGAAAGCCAGAAGCCGCGCAAACATATACCCCTGGTAGCTCTGCTTCCCTTTCCGCTCCAGGTCCATCTTCCCCTGCGCAGTCACAATGGATTTTACATAGTTGGTCTGCCGCAATGCCTGCATCCGCATATCGTCGTCAACGCAAAGCAGGATATGCTCCAGATCAGCACGGGCAAAACGGTTTTCGGAAATCTTTCCGATGCGTCCGGCCTGTATGCCACCGGGAGCCTGTTCCTCACAACATCCGGCCGCCCTTCGGAAAACGTCCCGTTAAGCCGCAACGTCCCGTTGGATACATGGATCCTGTCTGTTTCCGGCGGGAAATCCTCCGCCTGGGCAGCCAGTTTCAACACCTCCATGATATTGCTGATCTTCCTCGGAAGATTGTTAAAAGAATAATACCGCAGTTCTTCAAAAATCTCCGCACGCAGCGGCATGTCATCCGTCACCCTGCCGTCCGGCGAAAAAAAAGCCCCGTTTGCGAAGATGATCTTGTGTGTGCTTAAGAAATATTCGCAGAACAGGGTCTCATTGATACTCTTGCCGTCGAACCACACCGGCAGGTCATTCTCATATTGGTTCCTGTTTTCGTCCATTCTCCTCTTCCTCCTTCATGCGGGTCAGGCGTTTCTCCAACGCCGCAATCTTGCCATCCTTCCTGAGCATCCCGGCCGCTTTTACCCGATCCTCCAGGTTGGAAAACGTCAGGATATCTGCCAGATACTCCATCCGGTCCAGCATCTGGCAGGCCTCCACAAACCGGTCATCCCATTCCGCTTCCGGTGACGGAGGTGCATAACGCACCTTCCAATCCTCCAGAACATGAAGGTAATCACAGATCACCCTCTGGCAGTACACCTCATCTTCACGGAACGCCTTAGCTATCGGGTGTCCTGGCTTCCGAAGTGCCGCGGCATCCGGCGGCTTGTCCGGGCCAAGCCCGAAATCTTCCATCAGCTTTTGTGCAGCTTCATAAGCGGTAAGACCAAACAGCCTGGCAGTAAGCTCCACCACATCACCGGTTGCCCCACACCCGAAGCAGTAAAAATAATCCTCATTCAGCTTCATGCTGGGGTGGCGGTCATCGTGGAACGGACAGCAGGCCATATGGCTCCGGTTGGCTTTCAGACCATAGTGCTCAGCAGCTTCCCTCACGGAAACCGCCGCCTTCACAGTTTGAAATACATCCATTTTGCATTTCCTCCTTCAAAAAATAATTGACGGTTTTCTACCCGCCTGCCTGAATTTACGGGGAAAAAGGCTATTAGACGGAAAATCCGGCGGAAATGCAAAAATCAAAATCGACCGGCCTTTTATTCTGCAAAAATGCAAAAAATCTAAGAGCCGAATCTACATCTAAAAAATAAAATATTTTTATCCGATAAGGGATTAATTTTTAATCAGTATACGGATATAATGAAATCGAACATATGTTTGCTTTATAGGAGAATTTATTTATGGAATCAGTATATTTACCCGGCACCGTCCGTGACCGGATACAGGATTTAATAAAAGAATACAAAGTCACGCAGGCAGAACTTGCGGCAAAGATCGGCTGCACGGACAGCACCCTCAGCCGCTTCCTGAGCGGAAAAACAGACAAGCTCAGCGATGAAAATATCATCCGCATCGCAAGGGTTTTTAACGTCTCCACTGATTTTCTTTTGGGAGTTACAGACGTGCCGGACCGGAAAAACTATGAGATCAGCGAGCTGGGTCTTTCCGTCCAGGCCGCACGCAATCTCTATACAGAAAAGGTGAATGTCACAGTTGCCAACCGTTTACTGGAAAGCCCCCGCTTTGCGGAGCTGACCTATATGATCGGCCAGTATTTCGACGATACACTCGCAGCCGGGTTCGCCGCGCAAAATAAAATGATCTCGTCTGTCAGTTCCCTTCTCCGAGGAAGCGTTGCAACAGACACAGCCGTCCAGACGGCAAGGGAAATCAACCGGCTGAAAGTTCCTGTCTATCAGGCAGACCTTACCACCATACAAAACCAGTTTATAGCAGCACTAAAGGAAGTAAAAAAGGAGATCGGCAGCGACCTCGCTGCTTCACAGAAAATGTCAGGGGAGATCACAAGGAAAATGTTTGCTGAACTGACAAAAGGGCAGGATATGAGGCATCCGTCTGTCACACCGGAGCAGGTCGCGGATGCGATCACCAACACCGTGTCCGGCATGGACGGTGTCGATGATGGAGCACTGAAGGAATTCAACCATGCACTGGTAAACCTGATGCAATCCACCATGCAGCCGCCACCGCAGGAGAATGGCCATGCAGACCAATGAACAGCTCTGTCGCCTTGCGCAGCGGGGCGATACTTCTGCCCTTGACACTTTAATTGAAAATAACTGGGGATTTATCCGGAAGACCGCAATTGAAATTTATAAAAGTCATAATCTCGACGAAAGCGATATGAATATCGAAGTGGATGATCTGGTGCAGGAAGGAAGCATCGGCCTGCTAAAAACAAGCCCTCTCTTTGACGGGGAACGCGGCATTAAATTTCTGACCTATGCGGCACCATCGGTCCGAAACTCCATGGCCGACCTGATACGCCAAGGCAGGCTACAATTCGAGCAGCAGATGACAAATGCCGATAAAGATTTTCGGTTTCAGCGCGTCCGTCTCGATGACATTTTAAACGACGAGGAAAGGCTCCGCCGGATCGAAGCGATTGCCGACCCTTATGCAAAATTGCCGGCGCAGATCGTGATCCGAAAAGAAGAAATACAGGAATTATATTCTGCCCTGGAAAAACTGAGCGCCAGGGAACAGACCTACCTTCTCTACCGATACGGCTTTACCGACGACATTGAGCACACACTGATCGGCACGGCAATCCATTTTCATCTGAGTGAAAGCCGCGCAAAACGGACGGAGGAAACCGCAATGGAACATCTCCGGGCAGAATTCCTTCCACAGTAAATCAGATATTTTAAAAAAAGAAAAGATAAAGAGAGTGTGTGAATTTATTTCTGTAAATATATCAGATCTTCTATGATAAGT
>JAJPZY010000133.1 GCA_021204085.1 Clostridiales bacterium
ATCATAGAAGACCTAACATTTAAACTTTTACAGACTTTTTTTCATACTCCCGTAAAAAAATTTGAGAGTAAATTTTCCCCTTGTTTTGACTGGCTTTTTTGAAAATTTCGGGGGATTTCCGTAACGAAAACTTCATCGTATAAAAAGCGAAAACGTGAAGTTTCACCAGTTACTGTTATTATTTCAATAGGGGTTCGGCTCCGGGAGGGATGCCCTGAGCGAGCGTAGAATCCTTATTGTTCAGCCTCTTTATTTCTCACTCCCCTGGCTGGGAAGGGGAATACTCCAAATACCCGTGGCAAAGGTGTCATAGCCATTTCTGGTTCGGTGTGCAAAGCCGCCGCCTATCTCCTGCGGAAGTATCATTATCATCTACAGATCGTTGCTCTGTGATTTGCCATGTCACATTCACGCTGCGTAGAGGATATGGATTTGTTCCTATGCGGTCACGGCGGCAGGCGCTTCGGCTCCCTGCAGATGTTTGTTTTGGAGTACTGTGGATTCAGATGTCAAGGTACACGGGGATGGGCATAGTAGCCCACTTCTACCTGTTACCGTTGGGAAAAGGGAAATCGACATAGAATTTTGAAAAGTTCACAGAAAGTTCACAAATTAGGGCGCAAAGAAAAAGGACAGCCATTGAAGGCTGTCCCTAAATAAGAGATCGTCTTTTTTGAATTATAATTGACTGATGCTTGTAGTTATGGATCTATTTCAAGAATACCCATTTGCAGGAAAGCTAGGGTCAGCATAGACAACAGACGAAAGCCGTCACCAGCAAGATAATCCTGCTCCTGTTTGGTAAAAACGGCATGGCTGGCGGGGGCAAAATTATCTATGTCATAGTTGATCTGTTCGCTGGACAGGTACTGCAGAAACTCGTTTGCTGCTTTGATAAGAGTTCCTTCTGAAATCTTGTTAAGCTGGATTGCGCGGTTATCAGCGATATATGCTTTTGCATCCGAACCGAGCAATAGTCGAATATCAGAGGTCCTGTCCACAAAGTTAGATATGATATAGCTTTCGATACTCGGATAACTAAGCAGGAGTTGTCCAGCTTTATAGCCGTCTGCGTTATCATAAGGGTTTGCCAGGGATCGTATATAACTCTCAATCAGTTCCGGTTTTGTATTGGATAAAGGGTCACGGTCAAATAAATAGTATATGGCAGACTGCTCTACCGGGAACTGAAATTCTTCCCGAAGCAGGTCAAATACGTTATCCAGATAATCTTCGTTTTCGCTGATGTCGCGGATATTACTTTCACGGGTGTTCACAACAGCAACCCGCGAAAAACGATCCTGGTTGCTTACAAAGCAATTTGGCCGATTCCTGCGTTTTTCAATATAGCTGTATCCCATGATGTTGCAGAAGATACGCCGCAGGACACTGAATTCTGTGTGGCTTCCTTCCACGATAAAGAGTACCCTGCCGATGTGTTTGTCTTTGTTAATCTTCATAGCCTACCTCTTTATAATCAGGAAGGCCGCCGAACACTCCGCTGACGTACATCTTCTCGATATTCTGTGCAGAACGTGGCTGCTCCGTAGAGAACCGTTTGATGAAGCTTCCGGATTCATTCCGGAATTCTACAGAATATTCCTGATCCGGGCGCAGGATCGAGTTGCTAAGCAGATTCGTGGAATGGGACACAAACAGCATTTGTGAGTATTTAGAAGTTTCCATGAAATACCGCACCATAAGGCTTTCCAGATCATTATGGAAACCACTTGAGAATTCATCAATCAGCAGCATTCCGCCTTTTTGGATCACATTCAAAAAGGCAGGAAGCATCCGCAACAGGTTCTGGTTCCCCAGAGATTCCTCTATAAATGGAATGGGAACATTAATTCCTTTACGCTTGAAGAAAATAGATTTTTCCCCGTCCGCTCCGGCAACAATACGGAAATGGCCTCCCTCACTGGAGTGGGAGTATTCGATGGTCTGCTCAAAATTATACTCGTTGAAAAAATCATTGATAGGCTGACAGCCGCCTTTATCCAGATAAGGGACAATGGAGACATCTGCCTTTCCATAGGGAATGATTTTTCTGTCGAACATATTGATATAGACGGAATTCTGCATATAGTTCATCCATGCTTTCAGCACGGGATTTGATGCAAATTTTGTGTTGAAATAGAGGGTGCGGAGGAATAGGGAATCCCTGCCCACATCTGTTTCATCATATAGCACTCCGTTGGGGTCTGCGATAAAAGATTTTGCAGATGAACCCATGCGGTCAAGAAGAAGTTTCCCATCGAGGGAAAGCTCCTCTGAAATCATGGACTTCTTTGTCTCCACTTCAAAAGCATAATGGATGCTATGGCCTTCAATCAGAAAATCATATACCAGGGTATAGCTGTAGCTGTCTCCAAACATACAAAGGAATATCCCGGAGTTCAGATCACGTTCCGAAAAAAGGAAATCCAGAAGCAATTTTACAGAAAGCACGATGTTGGATTTTCCGGACGCATTTGCGCCAACAAAGATGCAGCCTTTCAGAACCCCATTGTCTGCAACATTCTGGGGCAAAATGGTGTAGTTTGTTTTCATCAAATCCACCGTAGTGGTATTTTTAAAGGATTTAAAATTTGTCATCGTAATTTTGGTAAGCATGGTATACCTCCCGTAGATGCGTATTCGATTACTGGATACATTATAGCATAGGGGAAACAGAAATGCAATAAAATTACGACAGAATCGAGAAGCGAACGTAAAAAAATTACGATATGGGGTCGAAAGATAGAGAAAATAACATGAGTTCAAAGAGATTGCGGAGGGAAGCAATAAATTAAAAACACGATAGCCGTTTTTAATTTTATAAGAATGGCTTAAAAAGTGCATAAACAGAAAATTAAAAACGAAATTCACGTGGATAAATTATGGAACCAGTGGAGAGAAGAAAAATCCGAAATGGGAGCAAAACTCAAAATATAGACAAAATATTCCAAAGTAGGAGACTATGTAACTGATAATGGCTTATACAAAGGCTATCCTACCCAAACTATAGCATATACATGCCCATAGTGTGCTGTACATTCATGCTAATATGGATCACAAAATTAGCACGGATAGAAATAATTACGATACAATTTTCATAATGGCCTATTCAATAAAATTGACGCTGACACATCAAATTATATAAAAATAATGTGTGGTTTGTCAAAAATGATTGGCAGACATAAAGGAATCCCGCTTTCACGTACAAGAAGGCGGATTCTTTTTTCAAAAATTGAGTTTGAAAAGGAGAGAGAAGCTGCAGCAAAAGGCGAAGCCGCCACCAGCCCGCAAAGCGGAATACCGGTGACGGCTTCTTATAGAAATGGAGGTAACGAGGGTTATGAATTGGGTGGATGGGGCTGGTTCTCAGTGTCGGATTCTTCTTCATCAAAGGAATCGGGTTCCTCCTCGTCCGGAAGATTGTCGGGACTGCCATACTGGTCACAGTCGAAGGATGCCTCATCCAGAGCGATTTCATTCAGCTCCTTAAGACTGCGGAAGGGATTGACTTCTTCTGCAGCATACCCATCGAACAGGGCATGGAATCCGAGACTGCCGTGTTCCAGAATCGTCTCTGTAACCTGACGGGGATCATCCTTCAGGTTCATGGTGTGTGCATACAGGGAGAAGGTCTGCCAGATGGCAGTGTGCAGGTCTTTGAAAACCGCCTCATCGATGGTCAGATTCGAATCTGCGCTGCCAGCATCGTTGATCGTATCTACGATTTTGCTCAGTGCTTCCAGCGCACCCCGGCTTTCTAAGCGGAAGATGGGGCTGTAGTCCCTGCCATCGGAACTGTTGCGCAGGGTGGGGATGTTTGTGGTGTAACAGTACATGATCATAGCCTCCTGTGAGATGTAGTCTCTTTTGTAAGAGCGTGAAAGCACAGTCAGTGATTTGTGCTTTCACTTCCTACCGTTGGGAAAGGCCAAATCGACACAAAAAACGGAAATGTTTACAGAAAATTCACAAGTTGCAAGCGGGCAAACCTCGAAATAATACCGTCCACCCGATAAAAGGATGGACGGCATTATATCATGTGTATGATGGGGAAGAAGAACCAGAAAGATTCATGCGCTGTTGCCTGCCTGCATTGTATCCGCCTGCGCTTCCTGTAGCTGTGCAAGGAGCGGTTCCATCCAGTCATTATACTGGAACGTCACCCGGATGACCTTATCCGGAAAAATCTCGATCTTCTGGATAAGCTGGTGAGCCAGCTCCCCGCCATCGTCAGCGCAGTATCTGGCGTCTGCGAATGTGCGGAGCCATTTGTTATTAAGCGAAAAGTGAGTATCTACTTCATCCCGGTGCTGCTGTGTCTGCCGGATCTGTTCTTCCAGTGAGCTAATTTCCCCAGCCAGCTTCTCCATCCGCAGATGGTAGGTGTCTTCATCGATCAGGGCGCTGGCCAGGTCTTCAAATGCCTGCGCCCGTCCGGAACGCGCTGCAGCCGCTTTGGTTTTGAGCATCTGGATCTCCGCCTGTCGGGTTGCTTTCAGTTTGGCGGTTGTCTCACCATTGGAAAAGCGCCGCAGGAGTTCTTCCGTGTCCAGCGCCAGCCTGATCTGCAGGCCAATCTGCCATTGGACGGCCATTTCTGTCTCGCTTACGGAAATCAGAAACCTTTCATGCCCCTCCCGGTTCTGATTTGCTGTCCCGGTGCAATAGTAGGAGGAATTGATGAGAAAGCCTTCCCGGACACTCCGGCGCAGCTTCATCTTCCTGCCGCAAAGTCCGCAGTATACAAGGCCGTGGAGCGGCTCAGGTGGTTTGGGCAGATTGGAATAAAGAGACGATTTCCGCCCTTCCAGCCTGACCTGAAAGCGGTCTTTCAGCCAGGCGAAATCCTCTTTGGAGATATAGGAAGGATGGTTGTTCGGATAGACTTTCCACTCTGGTTCTTCCCGTTTATAGTTGCCGGATGGGTCATACATCCGGTTGCGCTTTTTTTCGCAGAGATAGTCGCCGGTGTAGGTCCTGTTGAGGAGGATGTCCCGGACGGAGACATCGTTCCAGTTATCGGAACCCTTCCGCCTTGTATTTCTTTTGCTCCGTATCCAGACACAGCGCTGCTGGGTCGGCGCACCCATGTCCGTCAGGGCGGCGGCGATCTGCGCGGCGGGGATGCCAGCCATCGCCCACTGGAAGATCAGATGCACATAGGGCGCAGTTTCTTCATCAATGATATAATGCCCGCTGTCTTCCGGGTCGCGCAGGTATCCATAGGGGACATTCCCCATAATAAACGGACCGGTACTCCGTTTCAGGTCAAAGCTGGAACTGACTTTCCGGGAAATGTCCTTTGAATAGTAGTCGTTGATGATGTTTTTCATGGAAACCGCTAGGGAATCCGGGTCGGAGGTAAGGCTGTCATATCCATCCGTGATGGAGATAAAGCGGATGCCCAGGAAGGGGAATATTTTCTGCAGGTAGAAACCGGCTTCCAGGTAATTGCGGCCAAACCGGCTAAGGTCTTTCACGACTAACGCCTGCAGTCGGCCATTTTTTACATCCTCGATCATGCGGTCAAATTCGGGGCGCTGGAAGTTGGTTCCTGTCCTGCCATTGTCAATGTAGACATCTGTGATAACAAGGTCAGGATGGCGGCTGACGTAGTCCTCAAGGAGCCGCGTCTGGTTCTGGATACTGTCTGAATCATCACGCCCCATGTTGTAGACAGAAAGACGGGCATACAGTCCGGTTCGGTATCTGACCGGGAGAGACGGTTCCGGCGAAGAAGGGGAATCAGGGATGATTCCCCTCGCCCTCGCCTGTTGTTCGGCTTTCCTGCTTTTCCGTGCCATTTATGCCGAAGCCTCCGTTTTTCGTGTATCCGGAGGGATGAGTGTATCCTCCAGATGTAAATCTGCCAGCAGTTTTGCTTTTTCATCTTCATGTTTGAAGGTCACGGTGACTTTCCCCTCCGGAGAGAGCGTAGCCAGTTCGATCAGCTCTTTGGAGACGGGGAGCGTCATCTGCTCCGGGAGCCTGTATCCGTGATAGAGCTGATACCAGAGGTTTTTGTCCGGCGAATGGGAAGAACGGCATTGCCGGAGCTGGTCGATGGTGCTTTTCAGTATCATGCTCTTTTCCGCAGATTCTGTGTCCAGTGCCTCTTTGCGGAGGTAATATTCCTCAGCGGAAAGAGCGCCAGAGCTGTATTCTGTGCGGAGCTGGGATAACTGGATGGCGATTTTACGCACATCCTGAACATGTGCGTCCATCTGCGCCTGCAGGCTGGCTTCATCCGTGCCAGTGGTATTGCTGGAAGCTTCAAGCTGCTCCTTTACCGTGCTGGTCAGGAGGATCTCTGCCTGGAGTGCATCCCGTATCTGGGAATCCACGTCTGTAAAGAAGGTTTTTTCGCGGGAGCAGACGCTGCGCCCTTTATGAAAGCCATTGGAGCAGATATATACCATTACAATCTTGCCGCCAGCACCGACACGCTGCTGGTAGAGCATGTTTGCCCCGCACTTTGAGCAGCGGAGGAGATTGCGGTAAGGGTTTGGCGCACAGCGCTGTGCATTGGGCGTATGGGGTTTGGAAGCCGTATTTTCTGCGGCGAGGATGAGCTGCGCTGTCTCATAATCCTCATGGGAGATGAGGGCTTCATGATGGCCGCGGATCATCTGCTCCGGATATGATGCCAGCGTTTTCAGATCCTCCGGGGCGGCGTATACATTGCTGCGCCTGCTTGGGAATTCCAGGTCGCCGGTGTAGATAGATTTTAGTAATACATTTTTCACCGTGCTGCCGTTCCAGTAAGCGGTTGGCGCTCCGTATTTGTAGCGAAACCCGTGCTGGTATTTTAATGCAGTCGGGGTGACGATACCGTCATCCGTCAGCCCACGGGCAATCTCACTGATGCTCCGCCCGGAAATGTATTCCTGAAAAATGCGGCGGACGATGTGGCTTGATTCCGGGTCGGGGACAATGTTGCCGGACCCATCCGGAGCCTGAAGGTATCCGTAAGGGCAGTGTGCGCCGGTGATTTTCCTGCCAGCAAACCGCCGTTTGGTGAGCCGTGCTGCGTCACGGGCGGAAGCATCGTTGATCAGCTTCGTCAGGATAGGGAAGCCGTTTTTGGCATCTCCGCTTGACAGACTGTCGTACCCTTCTGCAAAGGAGAGAATCCGAACGCCGAACTTGGGCAGGACGGACAGCAGCAGATAGCTTGTCTCATCCATCGTGGGGGCGAAACGGTCCAGGCTGTACAGCGCAAGGCAGTCGTAGGTGCGGTTCTCAAACAGGGGAACCAGCCGTTCAAAGCTTGCCAGCGCCTTTTCATGCTTCTGTTTCAGGCCATCGGAGAGATGGTAAACATGGTTGACATCCGGGATCACTTCCAGATACCCGCGGATTGCTTCTAATTGTTTCAGGGTAGTGACATCATCATCTTCCGGGCAGACAAGGTCTGAGAAGATGCGGCGGGCATAGGACGCCGCCTGATAGGTTTTCAGATTTGTAGTAACTGCTGTCATGGTGTTTCCTCCTTAGAATATGGGATAGGTTTTACAGTTTCGGGTGCAATGCGGGAGAATAGGTCATGAAACCGCCAGCGGATTTCCATATGGTCGTCGTAAATGCCAATGGATTCGATAAACGCCTGGGCAAGCCCACGCTCCAGCGATTTTGCATTGCGGTACTGGTTTACGGCGGCAGCGGCCCGCCGTAGCTCATCGGGGATGATGCTGTTGGAGAGGTCTGTCCTTTTTTCACGGAGCGTGTTGACCTGGTTTTCCACTTCATGGCACTGGTCGGCAATGGTTTTCTTCTGCACCATGTAATCCCCCAGGCAGGAGAACTTCCCGGCGCAGTAGTCCTCGTAGATCTGGTATTTCTGCTGCGCGAGGTTTTCACGTTTTTTCTGGAGCCTTGCAATCTCCCTGTCCAGTTGATCCATTCTTTTAGGGGCTTGCGCCAGCCCCTGGGCAGCTTCCTGTTCTTCGGCGAGAATCCGGTCAAAGGTGTTCAGAAGCAGGGGATAAACGGCATCTTCTACAGGCTTCAGGTGATGGTGCGGGAGATGCCCGGTATGGGCGGCGGATTTTCTCCTGCATTTCAGTAAAGGCGAAGCGGCTGTTTTTCGGTATTCAATGCTGATACTATTGCCGCAGTATCCACACCGGAGGATACCCTGCAGAGGTTCCCCTCTTGGTGTCCGGGATTGCGGGGCATTGATTTTAGGAACGAGTGCATGGACCTTTTCAAAGTCTTCCTTTGAGACAAGGGGAATAAACGTATTCTCCCGGACGATCTGTTCGGAAGGCTCAGTGTTTCGGTAGTATCTGGAACAGGGGGCTACTTTCGTCCTCTTGCGGAAAACCATTGTGCCGGTATAGGAGTAGTTGCGAAGTATGGACAGCACTTGTGTCGCACCCCACAGGGGCTGTTTCGCTTCGGGTATATTTCTCCAGCCATGGACAGAAAAGTAGGTACCGGGAGTAGGGATTCCGGTAAGGTTTAGCATTTCTGCAATCTGTGAAGTAGAATGCCCGGACAGGGCGAGCCTGAACACCAGCTGGACAACAGCGGCAGCTTCCGGGTCGATCTGTAGTTTGGCACTTCCGATGTAACGGATATAACCATAAGGCGGGCGGAAGGAAAAGTCTCCCCTCTGCATCAGGATGGTATGTGTGGAGGTCTGTTTTGCGGAAAGGTCCCGGCTGAATTGGCTGTTCAGGATCGATTTCAGGACGACCGTGATACTGTCCGATGTACTATAATCCTTCGCACTGTCATAATGGTCGTTGATGGAGATGAACCGTACCCCCAGAAACGGGAAGACCTGCTCCAATAAGTCCCCCATAAGGATGTAGTCCCTCGCGAAGCGGGAGAAGTCCTTGACCACAACAATTTTTAAAACCGAAGCTTTAATATCGCTCAAGAGCTTCTGGAACTGGGGCCGGTCATCTGATGTGCCGGAAAAACCATCGTCTACATACTCCACGATTTCATAAGAGGATAATTCCGGATGTGACCGGATGAAATCGTAGGCAAGTTTCCGCTGGTTTGATAGAGTGTGTGAATTTATTTCTGTAAATATATCAGATCTTCTATGATAAGTTG
>JAJPZY010000093.1 GCA_021204085.1 Clostridiales bacterium
GTGCCTTTTTAATTAACCCCAAAATAATATAGTGCTAAATCCTAAAGACGGGAATGGAGATAAAGAACAAAAAAAGTTGTTATTTTGCTACTATTTTGTCCATATTTTGCAACAAAACATGTGGAAATTAACTAAAATAGATAATACCGAGAAAATGAACATATAAAAAGGAGGGTAACTATGAAAAAGAAAATTGTAAGTATTTTTCTGGTAGCTGCACTGGCAGGGACGATGTTGGCCGGTTGCGGAAGCAGCTCAGGCGGTTCTTCATCTGACGGTTCGACGGCGGATGCGGATTCCGGAGATGAGTATTCCACAGAGATCGATATGGATGAGGATCCGTACACGGTTGCGATTCAGGTGGTAACGTTGCCGGGTTCTGATAGCTCCGATTCTCTGGAAGCGCGTGAGGAAGCAATCAACGCGATCACCGTTCCGGCGATCAACTGCGAGGTCGAGATTCAGGAGACATGGATCAGCGAACTTTCAAATACAACCAGCATGGGTGTTGCCGGAAATGAGAAAATCGATCTGATTGCCGTCGGAACCGTACAGCCTCTTTCATCTATGGTAGGTTCCGAGATGCTTCTGGATATGAATGAGGGGAATCTTCTGCAGAACAGAGGATCGACGCTGACAGAACTTTTTGCAGACACTCTTGAGGCCGGCTATGTCGGCGGCAAGCAGCTTGCGGTTCCCGCAAAGGTTTATGCGGCCGGTGCAAAAGGAGTTTTCTATAATAAGACAATGGCAGATGCCGCAGGCGTGACGCTGGGTGAAAATATTACGATGGATGAGCTGGAGGAAGCGCTGATTGCGGTGCATGATTATGATTCCAGCGTATATCCGTACTATGTAGGCGAGGGAACATTAAACTATATGTTCTGGCTGGATTCTTATGATACGTTTGGAACAGAGTCTTCTTACGGAATCGTCTGGGATGCCAATGAGGATGCGACTGTTGTAAACCTTTATGCAACGGATGAGTTTAAAGATTACTGTGTACGGATGCAGAAGTGGAATGAACTGGGATTGCTTCCGGGCGATCCGACTGATACGACAACTGCGCAGGATTATTTCGCTGCACAGCAGTTATTCAGCGTAGTGGCGACCATCAATCCGGAGCAGGAAGTTACCTTCTCTTCAGATGATTTTGAGGTTGGAGAGGCGAAACTGGTTGATGCTGTTCTTACCAACAGTACGGTTACAGAGTACATGTGGGGTATCGCGGCAAACTGTGAGCGCCCGGACAAGGCGATGGATTTCCTGAACTTCATCTATGAGAATGAGGAAGTGGCCAATATCCTGATGTATGGCCTTGAGGGAACAAACTATGAGTATGCTGACGGTTCTGACACGGTGATCGTAACGAATGGTACTTTGGATACAACATTCTTCTACGCAGGCGATACACAGAATATGCTGATTGAGTCTCCGGCCGGCGATGACTACATTGAAAAGCTGGAAGAGATGGAGAATAGTGCGACATTGTCTCCGTTGATCAGCTATATGTTCGATGATACTGATTACCAGACAGAGTCTGCAGTTATTGATTCTACAATTAGCCAGTATCTGGGTCAGCTGCAGAATGGTATGGCCGGCAGCGAGGAAGCAACGATTGAATTAGTGGATGAGTTTGTGGCAGCTCTTGAGGCGGCAGGCATCAATGATGTTATTGCCGGGAACCAGGAGCAGATCGACGCTTTACCTGAGAGGGATTAGCTATGAATGAAAACGCAAAAGCGATTGCAAAAAAGAAGAAAAAGGTTAATTGGAAACGCTGGATCCCATTTTACATCATGTTTGCACCGGGGGCGGCGTACCTGATTATCAACAACTACATGCCGATGTACGGCATGCAGCTGGCATTTAAACAGTTCAGCTACCAGAAAGGCATCAACGGCAGTCCGTGGATCGGAATGAAGAACTTTAAGTTCCTCTTTGCGACAAATGATGCGATGATCATTATCCGCAATACGCTGCTGTACAATATCTTGTGGATTTTCATCGGCGTAGTGTTTGGGGTAACAGTTGCGATTCTCTTTAATGAGGTTCGCAATAAGCTGGCAAAGAAATTTTACCAGACCGCGATTTTGCTCCCTTATCTGATGTCCATGGTTATTGTAGCGTATCTGGTTTATGCATTTTTGGCCAGTGATACGGGTCTGATTAACAATATGCTGGAGAAGATGGGAAGAAGCGGCATTTCCTGGTATACAGAGAGCAAATACTGGCCGTTTATTCTGACCATCGTGCAGCAGTGGAAGCAGATCGGATTCGGTATGCTGCTGTACCTGTCTACGCTGCTTGGAATTGACAACAGCTATTACGAGTCGGCGATGTTAGACGGCGCGACAAAGTGGCAGCAGATTAAGAGCATTACAATCCCGCTGCTTCGGCCGACAATCATCACTCTGACAATCTTAAATATCGGACAGATTTTCCGTTCCGATTTCGGTCTGTTCTACCAGGTGCCCATGCATCAGGGTGCGCTGTATAACACGACACAGACCATTGATACCTATGTATATTATGCTTTGATGGAAAACAATAACCTGGGCATGTCGGCGGCAGCGAGCTTCCTGCAGTCCGTTGTCGGATTTGTCTTTATCATGGCAGCAAACACAATCGTTCGTAAGGTGGACGAGAGCAGCGCAATGTTCTAGGAGGTGAGACATATGAGAACAGGTGATCAGAAAAGGTGGTTGATCGTATCCCACATAGTGATGGTTTTGATGTCTCTGGCAGCGTTATTGCCCTTTGCACTTCTGGTGATTGCGTCATTTACAGATGATGATGTGGCGATGGTGGAAGGATACAGCTTTACACCGTCAAAGCTTTCTCTGGATGCATACCGGTATCTGGCGGACAATGCGATGACTTTTGTTCGTGCCTACGGCGTGACGATTCTCGTAACGGTAATCGGTACGGTTGTATGTATCATTCTCACTGCGCTGACTGCGTATGTGTTATCGAATGAAGGTTTGCCTGGCGGGAAGATTTTAAGCTTCATGGTAATCTTTACCATGCTGTTTAACGGCGGTATTGTGGCGACATATATTAACTATGTGACAATTTTTAACATCAAAAATACAATCTGGGCTCTGATTGTACCGAACCTGATGATGAACGCGTTCCAGGTCGTCCTGATGCGGAATTATTATAAGAACAGTATTCCGGTAGATTTGTATGAGGCGGCGCGGATTGACGGCGCCGGCGAGATTTATATCTTTGGTAAGATTGCTCTTCCTCTTTCCGGCCCGATGCTGGCGACGGTAGGTCTGATGGGCGGCATCGCATACTGGAATGACTGGCAGAACTCTCTGTACTATATCGATAACAAGAATCTGTATTCCATTCAGGCATGGCTGAATGCGATCAATGACAGTATTTCCGTATTGTCAAGCCTTGGAAGTACTTCCGGCGTATCTGCAGCGGATTTGCCGACAACGACCATGCGTATGGCTATTGCGGTGGTCGGTATCCTGCCGATTCTCGTTATTTATCCGATCTTCCAGAAGTACTTTGCAGCCGGACTTATAGCTGGTGCGGTTAAGGGTTGATCTTTTACCCGATTTTCCGGAAGTGTTTTGTGGATGAACTTATGGTCAGCGCGATAAAGGTTGATGCCTTGTGAAATGACCAGGCGCTGTGATAAGAAGCAATCAGGTATCTTAAAATAAGTGAACACAGTTGCCGACAACCGGCATAATACAGAGAAAGCGCGGCAGCTTCCGGAAATGGAAATCAGCCGCGCTTTCTCTGATGGCAAAAGTGCCGGTTGACCCGAAAAACAAAGGAAATTAGAGAAAAACGTGTTGCGAGAGTGCCGGTTGACCCGAAAAACAAAGAGAATTAGAGAAAAACGTGTTGCAAAAGTGCTGGTTGACCCGAAAAACAAAGAGAATTAGAGAAAAACGTGTTGCAAAAGTGCTGGTTGACCCGAAAAACAAAGGAAATTAGAGAAAAACGTGTTGCGAGAGTGCTGGTTGACCCGATAAACAAAGAAAACGAGAAAAAAACGTGTTGCGAGAGTGCCGATTGACCCGATAAATTAAGAAAACGAGAAAAAAACGTGTTGCTGAAGTTAGAAAACAACACATGAAGCAGCATAAACTAAGAAAAAATACTGCTGATAATAGAAAAAGCAGCAGAAATATAGATATTATACGAGGAGGAAGATAATGAAAGAGAACTACGAGGCAAGAATACAGGAACTTCTCGGAAAAATGACCCTGGAAGAGAAGATCGGGCAGCTGCAGCAGTGCGGCCCGTCTCTGGTGGGTGCTTTTGAGGTAAGCTTCGAGGAACTTCTGAACATGATGTTTGACGGCAGAATCAGTGAGGAAGAATTTGGAAGGCTGATGAGTACGGCAGAGCAGGATTTCCATGAGGAAGATCTGCGCGCGGGAAAGATCGGTTCCTATAACGGAGTGGGGGACGCGGCGACAGCCAATCGGCTTCAGAAGATTGCGGTGGAAGAGACGAGACTGGGGATTCCGCTGATTTTCGGATATGATGTGATTCACGGCTTCCGCACGGTAACACCGGTTCCTCTCGGAGAATCCTGTGCCTGGGATCCGGATTTATGGAAACGCACCGGACGCATGGCCGCACAGGAGGCTTCCGCTGCCGGCGTGCATATGACCTTCGCTCCCATGGTGGATGTGGCGAAGGATGCCCGTTGGGGACGTGTCAGTGAAGGTGCCGGGGAGGATGTATTGCTAAACGGATGCTACGGCGCGGCGAAGGTACAGGGCTTTCAGGGAGAGGATCTGTCAAATGATGACAGTATCGTGGCCTGTGTGAAGCATTTTGCTGCCTATGGCGCAGCGGAAGCCGGCAGGGATTACAACCGCGTAGACATGTCTCCGCAGCGTCTCTGGGAGGAGTATCTTCCCTCTTATAAAGCCTGCGTGGATGCGGGTGCCATGGCAATTATGCCGGCGTTTAACGATATCAGCGGAGTACCCTGTTCGGTGAATCGCAGTCTTTTGATGGATGTTCTGCGTGATAAGTGGGGGTTTGAAGGAATGACCGTCAGTGACGCAAATGCTATCGCGGAATGTGTCAATCACGGAATCGCGGCGGATCGCGCGGATGCCGCAGTGCAGGCGATTCACGCGGGTATGGATATGGATATGACTTCCAATGTTTATACGGAGAATCTGGCAGAACTGGTGAAGAGCGGAACGGTGGATGAGGCTGAGCTGGACCGTGCAGTTGCTGATATTCTGCGGACAAAATTTGCTGCGGGACTTTTTGATCATCCTTACCAGACGTCGGAAGAGCGGGAAAAAGAGACCATTCTGAAACCGGAGTTTCGGGCGCTTGCAAGAGAGGCGGCGCAGAAATCTATCGTCCTGTTGAAGAATGAGGGTGACGTCCTTCCTTTATCAGATAATGTAAAAATCGGGCTGGCCGGGCAAACCGCGTTTGCGAAAGCGGAAATGACCGGTGCCTGGGCAATCGGTGCGAACGGCGACGACTGTGTCAGCCTGGCAGAAGGTCTGGCGGCTGCGGGAGCGGAAGTTGTTTCACTGATGGCTGATGGAACGATGGGGAATCAGGAAGAGAAGCCGGAAGCTGCAGATATTTCTGATGCAGTATCATTGATAACTGAATTGACAGACGCAGTCGGATTATCAAAGAATTATGAATCTCTTGCTGCCGACTGTGACGTGATCATTGCTGCGATCGGTGAAACAAAGGATCAGAGCGGAGAGGCGGCCAGCCGCGCGAATATCGAACTGTCCGAGGAGCAGATCTGCATGCTGAAACGCCTGCTGGCAACCGGAAAACCGGTGATTGCTGTCCTGTTTAACGGCAGACCGCTGGCGATTCCCTTCGTGGCGGAACAGGTGCCTGCAATCCTGGAGGCATGGCATCCGGGTGTGGAAGCCGGAAACGCGCTGGCAGATATTTTATTTGGAAAAGTGAATCCGTCGGCCAAGCTGACGACGACATTCCCTTATACGACCGGACAATGCCCGATGTATTACGCGCATATCAATACCGGCCGCCCGGGAGGAAAAGGAAAATATACCTCCAAATATCTGGACACGCCGCTGACTCCGGTGTATCCTTTTGGATATGGAAAGAGTTATACGACTTTTGCGTACAGTAATCTGACTGTGGAAGCCGGAGCGGATGCGGTTACAGTCGGGGTAACAGTCGCCAATACCGGTTCCCGTGCAGGCGATGAGATTGTGCAGTGCTATTTTAAGCGGCATACAGGCCGCAGGGTACGTCCGGTAAAACAGCTGGTAGCATTTGAAAAGATTTCATTTCAAGCGGGCGAGGAGAAAACGTTAAATTTCTGGATTTCACGTGAGCAGATGGGATACTATGATTCGGAGATGAATTTTATCACAGAAGGCGGCAGATTTACCTTCTTTGCAGGCGGAAATTCCGCGGATTGTCTGGAAGAAACCGCAGACATTATGTAAAACAACAAAAGAATTATACAGGTGCTCTGCGAATCCGATTCGGGAACCGGATGCAATAGCGATTTTCAGAGTACCATGAATTTGCAAAAAAGAAACAACGAGAGTGAGGAGAATGCAGCCATGATTCAGAATCCGATTTTACCGGGGTTTCACCCGGATCCGTCCATTTGCAGAGTGGGCAAAGACTTTTACATTGTGACATCGAGTTTCAGTTACTTTCCGGGCGTTCCCATTTTTCACAGCAGAGACTTAAAAAATTGGGAGCAGCTGGGGTATGTGCTGGATCGGCCGGAGCAGCTGCCCTGCAGCTATGAGATGCTCTCGGGCGGAATTTTTGCCCCGACAATCCGATATCATGATGGAACATGGTATATGATTACAACAAATATGTCCATGGGGTGTGTGAATTTTATTGTGACAGCTGATGCGCCGGAGGGACCGTGGTCCGCTATGCATGTGATTGAGGGCGCGGATGGTATCGACCCGTCGCTGTTTTTCAATGACGACGGCAGGGCATATTACACCGGTACGACGCGTGCCGGAGATGAGCACGGCTCTTATCAGGCCATCTGGTGCAGCGAGATTGACCTGCATGAGATGAAGCTGGTGGGGGAGCGAAAGATCCTCTGGCGCGGCGCTCTGGTTGACGCGGGTTCCCCGGAGGGACCGCACTTATATAAGAAGGACGGTTGGTATTACCTGATGATCGCGGAGGGCGGCACGGAGCATTTTCATGCAGTGACGATCAGCCGCAGCAAAGAGGTGATGGGACCTTATACCGGCTACGAGGGGAATCCGATCCTGACGCATCGGCATCTGGGGGCGGATTATCCCATTTGCAATGTCGGACACGCAGACCTGGTGGAACTGGAGGATGGCAGCTGGTATATGGTGATGCTGGCGTCCCGTTTGATGGGCGGTTATCACAAGATCCTGGGCAGGGAGACTTTCCTGACGCCGGTTCGCTGGGAAAACGGATGGCCGGTGGTTAACCCCGGTGTGGGCAAAGTAGAATTTACCTGTCCGTCTCCGGAATCGCTGCCGGAGCAGCCGGAGGCGATCGGAGTACTGCCGATTTCCACGGATACAGATTTTACCGAAGGTATGTTAGGGATGGAGTGGAATGAGATTGGTACGCCCGGTAAGGAATTTTATCGGCTGACCGGGCGCAATCTGCAGATGAAGCTCCTGAAAAACGAGGTGGTTCCCTGGGAACTGGACGGCCTGGAGGCGGATGTGTTCCTGCGGATTCCGAAGTTCGGAAGAGGCGGCGGAAAGGCGGGTTTCCTGGGGCGGCGGCAGCAGCATCCGGATTTTGATGCAGAAGTGAAATTGGCGTTTGCGCCGGAGTCGGGAGAAAGTACGGGTATCACGGTCATTCAAAATGATGCAAACCAGCTTCGAGCGGAGCTCTGCCTGGACGCGGACGGAAAACCTGCGGTGCAGTGTGTTCGCACTGTAACAGTGATTCGTGACGAAAAACAGTATTTTGAGGAGACGGTGCTGGGCGCTGTCCCGGTATCCGAACTCGGAGCCGGAGGCGATGCAGATTGTGTGCCGCTGTGTCTGCGCGTAGAAGGCCGGCAGACCTGCTATACTTTCCTGGCGAGCACGGACGGAGAGACATATCATCCGGTTGTGTCTGCGGACGGCAGTTTCTTAGGAAGCGAGACCTGCGGCGGTTTTATCGGCGCGTATATCGGAATCTTTGCGGCATGTGACAGTGAGGACCGCGAGAAATGGGTGGATTTCCTGCATTTTTCTTACAAAGGGTGTTAAGACATATTTCAGTTTTTAAATTATGACAGTCCGTTTATGACATTTATAAACAAGTTGGTTTCTCTGATTGTTGTGAGCGCACTGTGGGCAGTATGCAGCATTCCCATATTTACGGCAGGCGCATCTACCGCAGCATTATATTATACGGTTCAGAAGTGTATCAAAAACGGCCGTGGTACTGTGGGAAGTGTATTCTGGCAGGGACTTAAAGAGAATTTTAAACAATCCACAATCATCATGTTGATTTTTCTGGTGGTGGATGCGGTATTTGCGGCAGATATCTATGTGGTGAATCTTCTGACAGAGGCGGGCGCGCTGCAGGGATATATGACCTGGCTGTTCCGGATTTTGCTGGTCGTGCTGTGCATTTATGCTGTCTGGGTTTTTGCGTATATTGCGCGGTTTGAAGAGACGGTTCGGATGTATCTGAGGAATGCAGCGGTGTTTGCCATTCTGCATCTCCCGG
Source organism: Clostridiales bacterium (assembly GCA_021204085.1). Classification (GTDB taxonomy): domain Bacteria; phylum Bacillota; class Clostridia; order Lachnospirales; family Lachnospiraceae; genus Eubacterium_I. Next base: position 8,695 of record JAJPZY010000093.1, read on the forward strand.
TCACCATTGTTGTGGCAATTTTGGGATTTGCCTCGGTTGTCCTGATTTATACATTTAAGCCGCTGGTCTTGATTTTGCCGGGAGTTACGGTTTGGCTGATGAGTAATCTGATGGAGCGCGTGTTCCGGAGATATATGACGGAGGAAGATAAGGCGCTGGAGGATGAGCGGAATATGGACTACCGAAATGATTATGTCGGGAAGCGCAGGGAGCAGAAGAAGCAGGAGCGTAATTCGAAAGGGAAGAATCATTGAGGCAGGATCAGGGATTGTCATAGGTTGATGTAAAAATAAGAAGATGTAGTAGGAATGCATTGTATAGGAGCAATCTGGTGATATGTCAAGCTAAATTTTAAAAAGTTTTTGGGGTGTA
>JAJPZY010000091.1 GCA_021204085.1 Clostridiales bacterium
AGTATACAGGTAAATCCACGTTGTTACAAATGTGAGGTCACTTCATATTATCTAAATATTCTAAATATTCTGCATTTCCCCTATACTGTTTATTTATTCAAAGCTGCATACATAAAACCATCTATTCTTCAACAGATGAATCCATGTTTTCATCACTATCATCAGAAGAAACTTCATCTGATGATTCTTCTCTTGCTACTTTTGTAAAGCTTGCTACGGTCACACCTTCCGCAAGGCTGATCACCTTTACTCCCGACGTCACACGGCCGAGAACAGAGATATCATCTACCTTAATTCGAATGATAATTCCTTCTGTCGTGATCATCAGAATTTCACTGTCATCATTCACAGCTTTTACTCCGACAATGTTGCCGGTTTTTTCTGTAATCTTATAGCAGAGAACCCCTTTGCCTGCACGTCTCTGAGGTGAAAACTCACTAATCCGGGTTCTCTTTCCGAGACCGCGCTCCGATACAATCAGCAAATACTCTCCCTGTGCATCCAGCTGCATGGCAACCACTTCATCACCTTCAGAAAGATTAATACCGATCACACCCATGGATACCCTGCCGGTACGACGCACATCTGTTTCATGAAAACGAATGCACTGTCCGAATTTTGTAACCAGGAAAACATCCTTTTCATCATTCGTAAACTTTACTTCAATTAATTCATCGTCTTCACGAAGTACAATTGCCGTCAAACCTGTCTTTCTCACATTCGCATATTCAGCCAGGGAAGTCTTTTTTACCAGTCCTTTCTTTGTCGCCATAAAAAGATACCAGCTGTCTGCTTCATCGTAATCCTTAATCGGTATGACTGCCGTGATTTTTTCTCCCGGCATCATCTGTAAAAGATTAATGATTGCTGTTCCCCTGGATGTCCGGCTTGCCTCCGGAATTTCATAAGCTTTCATCCGGTATACTTTTCCGAGATTTGTGAAGAAAAGCAGATAATGATGAGAGGTTGTCGTAAACAACTCTTCAATATAATCATCATCAATCGTATCCATCCCGCGGATTCCTCTGCCGCCGCGGTGCTGCGCCTTGAAATTATCCGTGCTCATTCTCTTGATATATCCGAGTTTTGTCATGGCAATGACCGTATTCGTTACAGGAATCATATCCTCCATGGAAATATCATACTCATCAAAGCCGATCGATGTACGTCTGTCATCTCCGTATTTTTCCGCGATCAGAGATATTTCCTCTTTAATCACAGTAAGAAGCTTTTTCTCATCAGACAGAATCTCTTTTAATTCACCAATCCGTACCATCAGATCATGATACTCATTTTCCAGTTTTTCTCTTTCCAAACCGGTGAGAGCGCGGAGACGCATATCTACAATTGCCTGCGCCTGCGCATCAGAAAGGGCGAATCTTTCAGTCAGCTTTTCTTTGGCTTCCTGCGTACTTCTGCTTCCGCGGATAATCGCAATCACTTCATCAATGTGATCTAAAGCAATAAGCAAACCCTGTAAAATATGAGCGCGCTCCTCCGCTTTATTTAACTCATATTTTGTCCGGCGGGTAACGACATCTTCCTGATGAAGAAGATAATATTTCAGCATATCCGCCAGATTCAGAACCTTCGGTTGATTATTGACCAGCGCCAGCATGATCACACCGAAAGTATCCTGAAGCTGTGTATGCTTAAACAGCTGATTCAGCAATACATTCGGATTCACATCCCTGCGAAGCTCAATACAGATTCTCATTCCCTGCCGATCTGATTCATCCCTGAGATCTGTAATTCCATCGATTCTCTTTTCTTTCACCAGATCTGCGATTTTTTCAATCAGACGCGCCTTATTCACCATATAAGGAAGCTCTGTCACAATAATCCGGTTTTTCCCATTCTGCATGGGCTCAATATTTGTCACGGCACGCACACGAATCTTTCCGCGGCCGGTACGATAAGCTTCTTCAATACCTGAAGTGCCGAGAATCATACCTCCTGTAGGAAAATCAGGGCCTTTGACAATTTCCAGAAGCTCTTCAATTGAAGTTTCCCTGTTTTCCTCCACCCGGTTATCGATCATCTTCACTACAGCAGCGATCGTTTCCCGTAAATTATGAGGAGGAATATTTGTCGTCATACCGACAGCGATACCGGTGGTACCGTTTACCAGAAGATTCGGATAGCGGGACGGCAAAACCACCGGCTCCTTTTCCGTCTCATCAAAGTTCGGCATAAAATCAACAGTGTTTTTATTGATATCAGCCAGCATTTCCATGGAGATTTTACTCAGACGCGCTTCCGTGTAACGCATCGCGGCTGCGCCATCCCCGTCCACAGATCCGAAATTTCCATGACCGTCCACCAGAGGATAGCGGGTAGACCACTCCTGCGCCATATTGACCAGGGCACCGTAAATAGAACTGTCGCCGTGAGGATGATATTTACCCATGGTATCACCGACAATACGCGCACATTTTCGATGAGGCTTATCCGGTCCGTTATTTAATTCAATCATTGAATAAAGCACACGCCTCTGTACCGGCTTTAATCCATCCCGAACATCCGGAAGAGCTCTGGCAGCAATTACACTCATTGCGTAATCGATATAAGAACTCTCCATTGTCTTTTTAAGATCAACATCATGGATCTGATCAAAAATCTTATCGTCCATCTTTTTCTCCATTTTTCTGTTATATTACTGTTACCTAACCCAAATTATAATTTTGCTTTTAAAAAAATTCATATATAAATGTCTGATTATATATCCAGGTTGTTTACATATTTTGCATTTTCTTCAATGAATTCCCGCCTCGGTTCAACCTTATCGCCCATAAGTGTCGTAAATGTCAGATCAATTTCTGCGGACTGCGCATCATCCATCGTTACACGCTTTAAAATTCTCTTTTCCGGATCCATCGTCGTCTCCCAGAGCTGCTCTGCGTCCATCTCACCCAGACCTTTGTAACGCTGAATTTTATTACTTGAATCCCTTCCGACTTCTGTTAAAATCTGATTCAGCTGTTCATCGCTGTAGGCATACCAGACTTTTTTATTTTTTTCCAGCTTATATAAAGGCGGCTGCGCCAGATATACGTATCCCTGTTTGATAAGTTCCGGCATAAAACGATAGATAAATGTCAGCATCAGCGTACTGATATGAGCACCGTCCACATCGGCATCCGTCATAATAATAATCTTGTGATACCGAAGTTTTGATATATCAAAATCCTCATGAATCCCGGTTCCGAATGCTGTAATCATTGCCTTAATCTCCGCATTACCGTAAATACGATCAAGACGCGCTTTTTCTACATTTAAAATTTTTCCGCGAAGCGGCAAAATCGCCTGAGTTGCCCGGCTGCGCGCAGTCTTTGCGGAACCGCCGGCGGAATCTCCCTCTACGATAAAGATTTCACAGTTTCTCGGATCCTTGTCTGAACAGTCTGCCAGCTTTCCGGGCAGAGACATGCCTTCCAATGCAGTCTTTCTTCTCGTCAATTCCCTTGCTTTTCTGGCAGCTTCCCGGGCACGCTGAGCCAGCAGAGACTTTTCACAGATTGTCTTTGCAACAAGCGGATTCTGTTCCAGATAATAGGTCAGTTGTTCGCTGACCACACTGTCAACAGCTCCTCTGGCTTCACTGTTGCCGAGCTTTTGCTTCGTCTGGCCCTCAAACTGAGGCTCTGAAATCTTTACACTGATAATGGCGGTCAGACCTTCCCTGATATCCTCTCCGGAAAGAGCCGGCTCCGAATCTTTTAAGAGCTTGTTGTTTCTCGCATAAGAATTAAACGTTTTCGTCAGCGCATTCCGAAAACCGGACATATGAGTACCGCCCTCCGGGGTCGTGATATTATTCACAAAACTGAAAGTAGACTCATTATAGGAATCATTGTGCTGCAAAGCCACTTCTACGTAAACATCATCCTTTGTCCCTTCACAGTAAATCACATCCTCATAAAGAGCCTCCTTACTGTGATTCAGATACTGGACAAATTCCTTAATGCCTCCTTCATAATGAAAAACATCCTGCTTTTCCTGATCTGCCCGCTTATCCGTCAGAATAATTTTCAAACCTTTTGTCAGAAAAGCCATCTCCCGCAGACGCTGCTTTAAAATATCATAATCAAACACCGTCTCTTCAAAAATTGTTTCATCAGGGCAAAAAGTAACTGTAGAACCGGTCTGATCTTTTTCACAATCACCGATTACTTTCAGATCATACATCGTATGGCCGCGCTCGTACCTCTGCTGATAGATGTGTCCGTCCCGGCGCACCTGTACCTCCAGCCAATTTGATAAAGCATTTACAACAGAAGCACCTACACCGTGAAGTCCTCCGGATACTTTATATCCTCCTCCGCCAAACTTGCCGCCTGCATGAAGAACAGTAAAAACCACCTCAACCGCAGGTTTTCCCGCTTTATGATTAATATCGACGGGAATTCCGCGGCCATTATCGATTACCGTAATCGTATTATCTTCATTGATATAAACTTCTATTTTTGTACAAAATCCAGCCAGAGCTTCGTCAACAGCATTATCTACAATCTCGTAAACCAGATGATGCAGTCCTCTGGATGAAGTGCTTCCTATATACATCCCCGGCCTCTTCCGAACCGCTTCCAGACCCTCAAGAATCTGTATCTGATCTCCGCCATATTCTGTATTTATTTCTGTGCTCATTTAAAACCTCCTGACTTACTCTTCCATAACTGTTCATCCATATCTGAACTGTCACAGCACCTGCCATTTTCTATATAAAAAACTTTGTTGATATGAAATCTGTTTTTTACAAAATCATCCAGTCCCGTACATGTAATAATCGTCTGAACCTCCCCGATACTGTTTAAAAGATAATTTTGTCTGTTACTGTCAAGTTCAGACAAAACATCATCCAGTAACAACACAGGGGTATCATGTGTCATCTGTTTTACAAACTCAATCTCCGCCAGTTTCAGAGAAAGAGCTGCCGTTCTCTGCTGACCCTGTGACCCGTATTTTCTGATATCGGTTCCGTTAATCGAAAAACAGATATCATCCCTGTGAGGACCGCAGGATGTCATCCCCAGCCTCTTATCCTTTTCTCTGGACTTTTTCAGACAATTTTCCAGATCTGCTGCCTCACAATCCGGTTCATATATAAGCTCCAGATTTTCTTTTCCTCCGGAAATCTTTTTATGAATTCGTGAGGTAATCTCATTTAAATTTCCGAGAAATTTATTTCGCTGCTCTATAATCTCCGAACCGTAAAGACAGGTTTGCTCATCCCAGACAGAAATGGTATCTTCCAGTTCCGGCTTATAATAAATGTCTTTCAGAAGTTGATTTCGCTGTTTCAACACGCGGTTATAGCAGGACAGCTGATCCATGTAAATTCGATCAAGCTGACTCATTTCCATATCCATAAATCTTCTTCTTCTGGACGGTCCTTCCTTGATGATGTTCAAATCTTCCGGTGAAAAAAACACAATATTTAACATTCCGAAAAGCTCTGCAGCCCTCCGGATGGGTATCTGGTCTACAGCAATTCCTTTTGCACTGTTTTTCTTCAGATGAAGATCAATCTGATGATCCTCTCCTCTTTTCTCTACTACAGTGCGAATATGTGCCTCCTCCTCATCAAAGAAAATCATCTCCCGGTCTTTGCTTCCCTTATGGGATTTCGTTGTACCGCTGACATAGAGAGACTCCAGAATATTTGTTTTTCCCTGGGCATTGTCTCCGTAAAGAATATTTGTCTTTTTGTCAAAAGAAATATGCAGATTTCTGTAATTCCGGTAATTCTTTAACTCCAACGACTTGATGATCATGTTCCAATCTGAAAACTCTCCTTACCAAGAGTAACAATATCTCCAACGACCAGCTTCCTGCCGCGACGCGTATCTACTTCTCCGTTTACTCTGACCCGGCCATCCTGCACCAGAGCTTTCGCTTCCACACCGGAACCGACCAGTCCGGCCAGCTTTAATGCCTGCCCAAGCTTTATATACTCATCTCTAATCTTAATTATTTCCATTCTTTTCCTTCCCAGACTGTTGATGTCATCTAAACAGTTGCTGCATTAAAGTTCACAGGCAAAATCAGATAAATATATGAATTCTCCTCATCTCTGATAAAGCAGGGAGCCTTCGGGTTCATCATATAAAGAGTAATCTCCTCATCATCGATTACACGGAGCGCATCCATAAAGAACTTCGGATTAAACCCGATCATAATATCCTTACCCTCTTTTGTAATTTCCAGTTCCTCATTCATGGAACCGATAAAAGAATTGATTTTCAGTTCCATAGAACCATCCGTAATATTCATAATAATCGGCTTTTTATCGCCTTCTCTTACAAGAAGAGTTGCCCGATCAATACAGTCCATAAAATCCCTTTTATTAATTGTCAGCCTGGTCTCGTAATCAGAGGAAAGCATCTGGTCTACATGAAAGTACTCTCCCTCGATCAATCTGGAAACAACTCTGGTCTGATCAAATTCAAACAGAATATGATTCTCCGTAAAGAAGATATCCACCATATCCTCCGCCTCACCGCTTAAAATTTTACTGACTTCCTGAAGAGTCTTTCCCGGAATGACCACTTTTCGATCTTCATAAGTATTTTTCAGATCGATATTGCGAATGGAAATCCGATGTCCATCCAAAGATACCATACGCAGCTGATTTTCATGGATCTCCAGTAATTCACCTGACATCATTTTATTATTATCATTATCCGCAATAGAAAAAATTGTCTGTCTGACGATATCCTTCAGGGTAAACTGAGAAATGGACAGGGAATCATTCTTCTCAATATAGGGAAGATAAGAAAAATCTTCACCGGACCTGCTTGTAATATGAAATCTTGCTTTTTCACAGACAATGGATGTATGGCAGGCATTATCTGATTCAATGAAAACATCATTATCCGGAAGCTTCCGCACTATCTCAGAAAAAATTTTCGCATCCAGCGCAACAATTCCCCGTTCCTCAATTGTTCCGTCGACCGTTGTTTCGATTCCGAGCTCCATGTCATTTGCGGTCAGTTTAATGGTATCGGAAGAAGCATCGATCAGAATGCATTCCAATACAGACATTGTCGTTCTGGAGGGAACTGCCTTTAAAACAATATTCACTCCTTTTGCAAGATTGGATCTGGAACAGATAATTTTCATGTGTATAACTCCTTTCAGTGATAAACACGAGCGGCTTGTATATAAATATAAAAACTTTTTCAAAGTAATCTTATTAGGGACTGTGAATAAGTGGAAAAGTCTCACAGGCCTTGAAAATCAACCGTTTTTTCTCAAAAGTTTTCAGATTTTGCTGTGGAATACCTGATGAAAAAATCCGGAAAACTTCATGTAAAATGTTGATGAAAAACTGTGAAAAAGAAATTTTGAAATAAGTTTTTTATGCAGAAAAAAAATATCCACAGTTATAAATTATATTTCAACAACCTCTTCCACAGAATATTAACATACTCATCCACAATGTTATCAACTTAATGATATCTGCTGTTATAATATAAGGAAGAAACTCAGTTTGGGTTGATTTTCTTTTTTACCGTTTCTACCGTCTGTTTGAAAGCAGAATCTGAACTGATCTCGTCCGTTACCTTTTTGATGCCATGGATAACTGTAGAGTGATCTCTGCCTCCTAAGAGCTGTCCGATGGAATCCAGAGGCAGATCTGTCATATTTTTGCATAGGTACATGGCAATCTGCCGGGGCTTTGCAATATCACTGCTGCGGGATTTTGACATAATCTGATCTACGGTAATGCCGAAATGTTCAGATACTACCTCAACAATAAGCTGCGGTGTGATTTCCCGCGGTTTATCGGGGGAGATAATATTTTGCAGTTCCTTGATAGCAATGTCCAGCGTGATATCCTTTTGTACGAGGTTGGAGTATGCGATCAGTTTATTTAAGGCGCCTTCTAATTCCCGGATGTTGGATTTTATGTTGATGGCTATGTAGTTTAAGATGTTATCGCTCAGCGAAAATCCATCCAGTTCCTCTTTTTTTCGGAGAATGGCCATGCGCGTTTCATAGTCCGGTGATCCGATATCAGCCAGCAATCCCCATTCAAAACGGGAACGGATCCGCTCTTCGAGTGTCTCCATCTCCTTTGGCGGGCGGTCACTGGATATAATAATCTGCTTCTTGGCCACATGCAGTTCATTAAATGTGTGGAAAAACTCCTCCTGCGTACTTTCCTTTCCGATGATAAACTGTACGTCATCAATCAGAAGGACATCGATGTTGCGGTATTTTTCACGAAATTTTGTCATGGCTGTATTATTGCCGTTACGGATGGCTTCAATCAGCTCGTTAGTAAAAGTTTCGGAGGAGACATATAAGACCTTCAGGTTTGGCTGATGATCCAGGATAAAGTGTGCAATGGAGTGCATCAGGTGAGTCTTTCCTAATCCAACGCCTCCGTATATAAAAAGCGGGTTGTATACTTCACCCGGGGATTCTGCTACGGCCAGGGAGGCTGAATGAGCAAAACGATTGTTGTTTCCTACAACAAAAGAGTCAAATGTATAATATGGATTCAGGTTGGACTTTTCTGCTTCCTCTGTTGTGGGAAGCTTTCTGGAACGAGGGGATAAAATTTTTTTGGCCTGTTCCGGAAGTATAAATTCTACCTCATATTCTCTGCCGGTCACTTCTTCAATAGCGACCTTCAACGGAAGATAATATCTTTTTTTGATATAGGAGAGAGCCATCTGTTCGTTGGATACCAGAATATAGACGCGTTCATTCTGTACGGTATAAATCTCCAGAGGTTTTAACCACGTATTAAAAGAAACGTCAGTCAGATCATGCTCCTTTTTTACTGTTAAAAGTATTTCTTCCCATTTCTGCTCGAGTAATTCCATCTCTTCTCTCCGTTTTCATAATACCAATATTCGCTAATAGCCTAATCTATATAATAACTCAAATCGGATTTGTTTTCAATGAAAATAAGCAGGAAAATCCTTTGTCTGTTTTTCCCGCTTTTTTCCTTGTTTTTTCATATTTTTCTTGACTTAGAAAGTGATAATGATTCCTGACTTTGGGAGTTGAATTAAAAAAGTAGTGCTAAGCCAAGGCTCAAAACCTA
>JAJPZY010000069.1 GCA_021204085.1 Clostridiales bacterium
TCATAGAAGACCTAACATTTAAACTTTTACAGACTTTTTTTCATACTCCCGCAAAGTTGCAGAAAAAACTGGGGATTTCTTTTGTTTATCTCACCACTGATGACTGGGAAGCCATGCGCATCAGTACGCGTGTTGTAGTGATTCACCAGGGGAAAATTGAGCAGATGGGATCACCGGAGGAACTGTATTTTACTCCCGTAAGCCGGTCTGTCGCCGAAATTTTTGATTCCCATAATATTTTTGAGGGGTGGATCCGAGAGAAGACAGGTTCCGATGCCTGTGTTATGACGGAGTTTGGGCAGTTTGTGGTGCAGACGGAGGAGTTTAAGGAGGATGAAATGCTGTATATCAGCATTCGTCCGGAGCTGATTCGGGTGCGCGAGACGGAAGGTAAGAATGTGAAAGTATACGGCGTCCTGACAGAATACCGTTTTATGGGGAACGGTTATGAGGCGATTGTGAAGCTGATTAACGGGCAGGATGTCATTGTCTATATGCCGGGTAAGCTTTATGAGATCGGAAGCGCCATATATCTGGATTGGGATACGAGTGAGATTGCGTTGATGCATACAAGAGGAGATTCTGTTTATGAGATGATCGAGACGCTGTCCACGGAGGTCGGTAATTCGCTGAAGGTTTCTGTCTGAAAGATCACAGCTAAGGGGAACAAAATGTACCAATATAAAGTATTGAAAAACGGAAAAATCTGGACGGGGGATAAGTCATCACTGTGGAAGGATGTGCTGGTGACGGAGGGAGAAAAAATCGTTTACACCGGAAACGGCGCTGTTCCGGCGGAATATTGCGTGGATGCCGAGGTTTACGACCTGAACAAAAAAATGGTCATTCCGTCACTGATCGACAGCCATATTCATATTTCCGCGTTGGCTCAGAGTACGTATTTTTATGTGATGGAGAACACAGATACGCTGGAGGTGATTCAGGAAAATATCCGTAAGTATGCGAACGCTCATCCGGAACAGGCGTACATCTATGTGGAATCCTGTCCGACGGTTCTGATGGATGATCCACGGATGACGAAAGCGTTTCTGGATGCGATTGTGCCGGATCGGCCGGTGCTTCTGTGCGATGCTTCTTTCCATCGGGCATTGTTAAATACCAGAATGCTGGAGCTTATGGAAATTACGCCTGAGAATCATTCGCATGGCGGTCTGAAGGAATACGAATTGAATGAAAACGGTGAACTCACCGGGATTGCCTATGAACATGCTTATGATGATGATCTTGAAAAAATGTATCAGAAAATCGGATGGTATCCTCCGGATGTCTCAACCGGCGATGTCATGCTTCCGTTTTTGGATATGTTTTCCGGATGGGGAGTTTCCTGTATTTTGGATGGTCTGACAGAGAGTGAGAAAACGTTGCAGGGGATGCGTGCCCTGGAGGAAGCGGGAAAACTGCACTTTTATTTTCACGGAACTTCGTTGTTTACAAATATCCATGATCTGGATGATGCGATTTGCCGCTTAAGAGAATGGCAGAAAAAATACGGAAGCAGACATGTGATTTTAAATACGATGAAGCTTTTTCTTGACGGAACCAATGAAATCGGGACCAGTGCGGTCATTGAGCCGTTTGCCAACGATCCGGCCGGAGAAAACCGGGGCAGTCTGCAGTTAGAACAGGCAGAGCTTGCCGCAGTATTTGTCCGGCTGCAGGAAGAGGAACTGAATATTCAGATTCATATGGTGGGTGACCGTGCATTCCGCACTGCGCTTGACGCAGCAGAGGATGCGAAAAAGATTTTGCATGAAAGAGGACAGAAACTTAACATTCGGATTAATTTTCTCCACTGTGAACTGACAAAACCGGAGGATCGAAAACGGCCGGCAAAACTCGGCGTGCATATCAACTGGTCTCCTCAGTGGAGCGGCGGGATTTTCGGGGAAGATTCCATGCTTTATCTCGGAAGAGAACGCTTCGAGTCCATGTATTCCTTTAATGAGATCATCAGAAGCGGAGCTGTAGTAGGTTATAGCAGCGATGTGGTAGATATTGCCGAGATTCATCGAGCCAATCCGTTTGCTGGCATACAGATCGGACATACCCGGATTGATCCTGACGCCGGTGGTGTATTGCGGCAGCCGGCAGATGAGAGAATATCCAGGGAGGATTTGTTGTATGGGTATACCGTGGGGAATGCCAGGCAGGTCGGTATGGAGGATTCCATCGGAATGCTGAAGCCCGGGATGCTGGCAAATATCGCTGTGCTGAATAAGGACTATTTCGAGATTGATGCAGATGCAATCTCGTCAATCCGGGCTGACAGGCTCATGTTTGAGGGAGAGTGGGTATTTTCGGGGTAAAGGATCGTCGGAGGATATTCCATGCGGGATTATGAAGTGGAAATATTTAAAGTGAATAATGTGACTTTCCATAATCATGACGATGTCATCGGTTTTATCTATGTGCTGGACGGCGGGATGGATTATCAGGTCAGTTTTGAAACGCATCGAATGCACACAGATGATTATGTTCTGATCAATGCGGGTGAATTCCATGCCATGCAGGCATTGGATGAGTACTGTACGGTTGCATATATTACGGTGAGCCTGGAATGGCTGCGGCAGTTTTTTCCTTATGAGGGTTATACGCTTCTGGTATGTGATGTATTTAGCGAGGAACTGGACGAACGGAGCGATTTGTCACAGATTGAGCATTTGCGGAAAAAGTTAAAAAGGATTATTTATCGTTACGCAATGGATGAGATTATTTCGGATGAATTGATCCGGCAGATGTTTGAATACATTCATGCGTATTTTACGATATCAGATTTTCTTCTGGACAATGATAATCCTCTGCGGAAAACAAAAGAGCAGGTTTATAACGAAACCTATAAGCTGATCGATGAGAACTACTGGAGACGGGACTGCATGCAGTATGTGATTAACCATATGTATTACTCTCAGGAATACTTAAACCGGATTTTTCGGGCATTCTTAGGATCCGGCCTGCAGGAGGGAATCAACAATATCCGCTGCTGGCAGTCGGAAGATTTTCTTGTTCTTTCGGATATGAATGTGATTGATATTGCGGAGCGCTGTGGTTTTTCCGACAGCAAGTATTATTATAAATACTTCAAGCGCTGGTATGGGATGACACCGACGGAATTTCGAAAAAAATGGAAAGAAAACCGGGAGCGCCCGAATCGCTTTCGTAATCTGGAAAAAGAGGAAATAGGGCAGCTGTTTCAGCAAAAGGAAAAGCCGAAAGAGCGATATGTTTATTTGCGTAAATTGGTTCCGTATGAGGAGGCTTCCAAGCAGTCAGACCATACAGACAGCGTAAGTTATCTTGTGACAACGGATGATTACTCCGCGGAAGAGTTGTTGGATTGGTACAGGGGGTTCCTTGATAAAGGGAAGGAAGATATGGGGAAAATAATTTTTGCAGGGGAAAATACCGAAGCCGTTTATAACCGACTCTCGCAGGAGGAGCGGCAGTATTGTGTAAAAGCGGAATGCATATGATCCGGGGAAAAGTATGTATAAAACCCGGAATAAAGTCAGAATCCCGGCGAAAGATCCTTGCGGATAGCGTCTTTACAGCCCTGCCGCCATCTTCAGAATCATCGCTCCGCACAGAACCAGAAGGATGGATCCGGTGGCATAGCTGACCGCCCGTGTGCTCATTCGGTTCGCCAGTCGCGCGGATACAGAGGCGGCCAACAGGGTAAACACCGCACATATGATTACCGCGGGTATATAATCGGTCATTTCTCCGTAATAAAAATGGGAGACAGATCCGATCAGGGCGGTAAACACCATAACAAATCCGCTTGTCCCGACTGCGATCTTCAGATCATACCCCAGCACGCAGGTCAGGCCGAACATTAACATCATGCCGCCGCCCGCTCCCATTAGCCCGCACCAGAATCCGATGTAACAGCCCACCAGGACAGACAGAATCAGCCGAAGAGATTTTTTCCCTTCGATGAATTTTTGCTGTCTGTTTCCGGAGGGATTCGTAACAAAACGAAGCCCCATGACAAGAGAGAGGATAACGGTAATCCACCCCATCTCCGTGTTCGGCAGGTACTGTGAAAAATAGCTTCCGATAAAGGTAAATAGTAAAACGCAGCCGACCATCAGGCTGCCGCCCTTTAAATCTACGTTTTTGTTTTTTCTGTACACATAAGCGGAAGATACTGCGGAGAGTACCTCGGCAGTCAGGCCGATTCCTACCGCTTCATACCACGGATACCCCAGACATGCGATCAGGACCGGTGCAATGATAGTCGGCGCCGATACGCCCGCAAAGCCAATCTCAACACCCGCGGCGATGCCTGCCAGCATGCAGACCAAAAATACCAATAAGAATTCATTCATTTCAATCATTTTATTTCTCTAATCTTTGCAAACAATGAACCCGATTCCGGGGTGTCATTGTTATTTCCATACACGGGAAGGACATATTTAACCTGTAGTATAGCATGTTTTTTTGTGATTGAACAGAAAAAGGTGATTTGAAACGAAAGATTAGAATTTACTCCCGGTGTATAAAACAAAAATCCCACGCATACATTGTTGTAAAAGAGAATGTTTGCGGGGATTTTTTTGAAGAGTTATATCGAAGAACGGGCGATTAAAATTACCCAATATATTATAGAGTACAACGCTACGGTGCGGCAGGCGGCAAAGCAGTTCGGAATCAGTAAGTCGACGGCGCACAAGGATTGTTCGGAGCGTATACAATTCATCAATCCTGTCCTGGCAAAAGAAGTCCGGAAGGTGCTGGATGTAAATAAGTCTGAGCGGCATATCCGGGGCGGGATGGCGACACGGGAGAAGTATCTGCATCAGAGAGGGTAATGGGAGTACATAGAGAAAAGGAGCGGTTTTGAATACGGTTGTGAATAAGAAATTTAATCACAACGATTCGATGCAGGGAAGGATTCGCCCATAGTCGAATGGTCGAAACGATGGTCGAATTAATGGGCGAATAAATGGTCAAATACAGTGTTCAGAAATTGAAACATCCGGAGAAGTGCTTTCCCCGGATGTTGTCTGTTTTTGGTCAATTCATATGAACTTGTACGGACAAGCACCCCTCTTGCATCAGTTGTCTCAGCCGTATTACAGTACCAGAGAGGGAGCAGTATAGACTCTGGCCGCGAGCTCATTGTCCAGATCGTACAGAGCCTTCATGTTCGATCCGAAACGCTGGTAGCGCTTCAGGTTCGTCTCTGCGTTGTCCTCTTCCTCGCCCTGCTCTTTTACAAACCAGTCGAGAAACTGCATGGTTCTGAAGTCATTGATTTTCATTGCCGTCGCGTAAATGTTATTGATGAGCGATGTCACATAGCGTTCGTGCTCCAGACCGAATTTCAGCGGATCCGCCAGATCTGTATATTCTTTGTCCGGTTTTGCGATTGCTTCCAACGTAATGCTTTCTCCGTTATTCTGCAGATACTGCAGCATGAGAACAGCATGGTCGCGCTCTTCCTGTGCCTGGATGAAATACCAGTTTGCATATCCGTCCAGCCCTTCATCCTTATAATAATTTGAAAAATCAAGGTAAAGGTAGGCGGAATAAAATTCTTTGTTGATCTGATCATTTAATAATGCAGCTACATTTTTATCCAGCATGTATCTTCCTCCTGTGTTTCAATGATCCGGTGCAATTTCTTTGTGCTGGTTGAACGGCGAGTCGCCTTTTTCCTCAAAAATCTCTATGAGGTTTCCCGTATTGTCACGGATGAACACGCCATAGGTGCCGTCCACCTCTGCAACCATGGCAACTTCCACGCCGAGCGCCTCCAGTTCTGCTTTTGCTTTGGGACCGTCCGGAACACCGAAAGACATATGCTTGTTGCCGTGCGTCATCAGGTCACGGTTCGGAATCCGCCGGTCTTCCGGAAGAGGAGCGGCACCGGGCGCCTCGAAAATTTCCAGAATAAACCCGACTCCCTGCATATGGGAGACTTTGATCTCCGGTCCGGGGATGACAGAACGGTCGATGACTGTGAAGCCGAATACATCGGAGTACCATTGGATGGTTTCTTCCAGATCTGCGACGCTGATGGCAAAATGATTCGCACCGTTAATTTTTATGGCCATAGGATTCTCCTGTTTTGAGTAATATATGGTTCTTTGATCATGACGCTATTAGATTTCAGGTTTAGTGATACAATGATCTGCTCCATTGGGAAACATAAGCCCTTTTGTCTCTTGTGTCATTATATAGTCGGTTTACAGGTATGTAACCGAAATCCTGTCTGCCGGAATCTCGCGCTCCGTAAGCTCGTCCGTGGTCTCGCCGATCACGATACCGCAGCAGACGGTATGGCCTTCCGGAAGATTTAGCTTAGCAACCAGTTCCGGAGTCTGATTCAAGGCGGCAACCGCACCCCAGATCAGGCAGCTTCCGAGACCGATGTCAGTGGCAGTCAGAGACATGTTTTCTGTGATAACTGCAGCGTTGGAATAAGAAACATTGCCGGCTGCGGGATCCGGAATCGGGGTAGAAACCAGAATCAGGCAGGGTGCGCCGTAAAGCGGATGTCTGGAAGGATCACCGAAAAATTTGCCGGCCGCACTGTCGATCTCATCTAACAGAGCTTTGTCTTTAATTACAGTCAGGTGGATTTTATCATACTGACCCATCCCGACGGGGGCAGCCTGTGCGGCCATTAATACGGTCTGCAGTGCTTCATCAGACAGGGCGCCGGTGTAGCTGCGGGTAGATTTACGGGTTTTGAGTGCTTTTAATGTTTCCATAAATAGGTATCCTCCTTTAAAATTTTTCCAAACCTATTATAAGGTTGAAAGAAAAACATGGCAAGGATTTCATGCAATTTTTATAAAACTCTGAAATGAGTTGTAAAGATGTTTTTGTTTTGCGTTGAAATCTGTTTTGGGCTTTTTTGTATGACGGCGGGTATTCAAAGGAAAATCTTAGCGGCGCATAGGAAATTTTGCCCCTTGTCAGATGGTTGGAAGTTAGACTATAATAAGCGTATATGTATTCGGCGAGCAAAACGACCTCGGGAAACTGCACGTATACCGAGGCTCTACCATATAAAAAGACGAAACCGCAGAGAAAGGAAATAGTGTATTTTCGAAGTCTTGCCGGATGAACGGCCGGGAGAGAGTAAAAGAAAAGGATTGTTTCCGGAAATGCGGAAAATGATACACAGGAGGAATTTTCATGACCCAGGAGATGGTGATAGTTTTAGATTTTGGCGGCCAGTATAATCAGCTTGTCGCGCGGCGTGTCCGTGAGTGCAACGTTTATTGTGAAATTTATTCCTATAAGACACCGATTGAAAAAATTAAGGAGATGAACCCGAAGGGGATCATTCTCACGGGCGGCCCGAACAGCTGCTATGAGGAGGATTCGCCGACCTATTCGAAAGAACTCTTTGAACTGGGAATTCCGGTTCTCGGTCTTTGCTATGGCGCTCAGCTGATGCACCATATTCTCGGCGGAAAAGTAGAGCGCGCCGAGGTGCGCGAATATGGCAAGACAGAGGTGCTTGTGGATACCGGTTCGCAGATTTTCCATAACGTTCTCCCCAGCACGATCTGCTGGATGAGCCACTTTGATTATATTTCAAAGCTTGCGCCCGGCTTTGTCGTTACCGCGAAAACGGCAAACTGCCCGGTCGCCGCGGCAGAAAATATCGAAAAAGGTCTTTATTCCATCCAGTTCCATCCGGAGGTTCTGCACACGCAGGAAGGGACGAAGATGCTTTACAATTTCGTTCGCGGAGTCTGCGGCTGCATCGGTGACTGGAAGATGGATTCCTTTGTCGAACAGTCGATTCAGGCAATCAGGGAAAAAGTCGGCGACGGAAAAGTGCTCTGCGCGCTTTCCGGCGGCGTGGATTCCTCCGTGGCGGCCGTTCTGCTGGCAAAGGCCGTGGGAGACCAGCTGACCTGTGTGTTTGTAGACCATGGCCTTCTTCGCAAAAACGAGGGCGATGAAGTAGAAGCTGTTTTCGGTGAGAAAGGGAATTACAACCTGAATTTTATCCGCGTGAATGCGCAGCAGCGGTTTTATGAAAAACTGGCCGGCGTGACGGAGCCGGAAAAGAAGAGAAAAATCATCGGCGAGGAGTTTATCCGTGTCTTTGAGGAGGAAGCGAAAAAGATCGGAGCCGTGGATTTTCTGGTTCAGGGCACGATTTATCCGGATGTGGTGGAGAGCGGCCTCGGCGGAGAATCCGCAGTCATCAAATCGCATCATAATGTCGGAGGTTTGCCGGATTATGTAGACTTTAAAGAAATCATTGAGCCGCTGCGGAATCTTTTTAAAGACGAAGTCCGCAAGGCCGGTCTGGAGCTGGGACTTCCGGAATATCTGGTCTTCCGTCAGCCGTTCCCGGGACCGGGGCTTGGTATCCGCATTATCGGTGATGTGACCGAAGAAAAAGTTCGCATCGTACAGGATGCGGATGCGATTTACCGCGAAGAGATCGCCAAAGCCGGATTGGATAAGGAGATTAACCAGTACTTTGCAGCGCTTACCAATATGCGCTCCGTGGGCGTTATGGGTGATGAGCGGACGTATGATTACGCGATTGCGTTGAGAGCCGTAAAGACGATTGATTTCATGACGGCGGAGGCGGCGGAGATTCCGTTTGAGGTGCTGAATAAGGTGATGAACCGGATTATTAATGAGGTGAGAGGGGTAAACCGGGTACTTTATGACGTCAGCTCGAAGCCGCCCGGGACAATAGAGTTCGAATAAGTAAAGGTGTCGCTGGAACCCGCATAAACACTGGATTCTTTGCGAATTTGGGTGCCGTTTGATAACAATTTGATAACAGCACCGCCAGAACATTTATTTTAATGACGCTGACGGTTAGCGGGTGGAACCGCTAAAGTCCAAAGAATAAGGTCTTACCAGATTGAGTGAAATATATCAATTTGGCAAGGCCTTTTTTGTATAATAGGAAAGTTCGCCGTCTGGCGAACTCTTGAATTAAAAAGGCCCGCGCGGAGGCGGGCATGGCAAACAGACGATGTTAAAAGATATAAAAACCTT
>JAJPZY010000085.1 GCA_021204085.1 Clostridiales bacterium
GTTGAGGAGACGTTTCATAATTATTTTAGTAAAACAATATAAGGATGATTACAATATGGCAAAGTATTTAGTGATTGTAGAGTCCCCGGCAAAGGTGAAAACAATCAAGAAGTTTCTGGGAAAGAATTATGAAGTGGCGGCTTCTAACGGACATGTGCGGGATCTTCCGAAAAGTTCGCTGGGAATAGACGTTGAGAATGATTTTGAACCGAAATATATTACCATTCGCGGGAAAGGCGATATTCTTGCGAATCTCAGAAAAGAAGTAAAGAAATCTGACAAAGTATATCTCGCAACCGACCCGGATCGCGAGGGAGAAGCGATTTCCTGGCATTTATCGCAGGCGTTAAAGCTGGATGAGAAGAATGCCAGACGAATTACATTTAATGAAATTACGAAAACGGCAGTGAAGGAATCTTTAAAACATCCCCGGGATATTAATATGAATCTGGTGGATGCCCAGCAGACGCGGCGTATCCTGGATCGGCTGGTCGGATATAAGATCAGCCCGCTGCTGTGGCTCAAGGTCAAAAGAGGCTTAAGTGCAGGGCGCGTTCAGTCGGTAGCCCTGCGCATCATCTGTGACCGTGAAGACGAGATTAATGCGTTTATTCCGGAGGAATACTGGACGCTGGATGCCGTCCTGCAGGCGGACGGGGAGAAAAAGACCATGACCGCTTCGTTCACCGGCGACAGGGACGGGAAAATCGCCATTCACAACGAGGCGGAAGTCAATGCCATCCTGCAGGCGATTGAAAATGAAGATTTTGTTGTTCTGGATGTGAAAAAGGGAGAGCGTATGAAAAAACCGCCGCTTCCTTTCAGCACCAGCACCCTGCAGCAGGACGCCAGCCGTTACCTGAACTTTTCTACGCAGAAGACGATGCGGCTTGCGCAGCAGCTTTATGAGGGTGTAGATATAAAGGGCAGCGGTTCCGTCGGCCTGATTACATATCTGCGTACGGATTCCACTAGAGTTTCCGAGGAAGCCAGAAACGCGGCGGCATCTTATATTGAGGAGCATTACGGCGCTGCGTATGCTGCAAAGAACACCTCAGTCAGCGGTTCGTCTTCCCATATCCAGGATGCGCATGAGGCGATTCGTCCGACTGACATCAACCGCTCGCCTGTGAAGGTAAAAGAATCTCTTTCCCGTGACCAGTTCCGCCTTTACCAGATGATCTGGAACCGCTTTGCCGCGAGCCGGATGACGCCGGCATATTACGAGACTACAACGGTGCGGGTCGGCGCGGGAGATTATCGGTTTAATCTCGCGGCATCCAGCCTGAAGTTTGAGGGCTTTTTATCCGTATATTCACCGGATGAGAAAAAATCAGATCGTGTACTTCTTTCAAAAAATCTGGAAAAAGGCATGATTTTAAAGAAGAAAAAGCTGGAACCGAAGCAGCACTTTACACAGCCTCCGGCTCACTTTACGGAAGCATCGCTGGTAAAAACTCTGGAAGAGCTCGGCATTGGCCGCCCGAGTACCTATGCGCCTACGATCACGACGCTTCTTGGACGGAGATATGTCGTCAAGGAAAATAAGAACCTTTATGTTTCAGAACTTGGCGAAGTCGTAAATCGGATCATGAAGGATGAATTTCCGGCGATTATAGATGAACAGTTTACCGCAAACATGGAATCGCTTCTGGACAACGTAGAAGAGGGGACGGTAGACTGGAAAGAGGTTGTGCGGAACTTCTATCCGGATTTGGATGAGGCGGTAAAGGCTGCCGAGCAGAATCTGACAAAAGTAGAGATTGCGGATGAAGTTTTTGATGAAATCTGCGAAGTTTGCGGCCGAAATATGGTTGTTAAGTACGGGCCGCACGGGCGGTTTCTGGCCTGCCCCGGTTTTCCGGATTGCCGGAACACGAAACCCTTATTAGAAAAGATCGGTGTTCCCTGTCCAAAATGCGGAAAAGAACTGGTTTTAAAGAAAACCCGAAAGGGAAGAAAATATTACGGATGTGAAAATCATCCGGAATGCGATTTTATGTCATGGCAGAAGCCGTCTGCCACGCCATGCCCGAAATGCGGCAGCTATATGCTTGAGAGAGGAAATAAGCTGGTGTGTGCGGATAAAGAATGCGGTTATGTACTGACAGTGCCAAAAAAGGAGAAAGCAGCAGCGGAGGTCGGAGATGAGTAGCGTACAGCTTTTGGATAAAACAAGGAAGATTGGGAAACTGCTTCACAACAACAATTCCTCGAAGGTGGTTTTCAATGATATCTGTGCAGTAATGACGGATATTCTGGAATCGAATGTTCTGGTAATCAGCAGAAAGGGAAAAGTGCTTGGGGTATCCTTTACAAATAGGGTTCCTGAGATTTCAGAGCTCTTAAATGACTGTGTGGGCGGACATATTGACCCGGATCTGAACGAACGCCTTCTCGGGATTTTATCTACCAAAGAGAACGTGAATCTGGAAACACTGGGATTTACTATGGATGGCGTACGGCGGATGGATGCGACGATCGCGCCGATTGATATTGCGGGTGAACGGCTTGGTACACTTTTCGTATATCGTCAGGAAAAACAATATGACATCGATGATATCATCTTATGTGAATATGGTGCGACTGTCGTCGGCCTGGAGACTATGCGTGCTGTAAACGAGGAGAATGAGGAGGAATCCCGGAAAACTCAGGTGGTAAAGTTTGCTCTCAGCACATTGTCCTATTCGGAAATGGATGCGATTCGGCATATCTTTCACGAGCTTGACGGGCAAGAGGGAATTCTGGTTGCCAGCAAAATTGCGGATCGTGTGGGAATCACCCGTTCCGTTATCGTGAATGCCCTGCGAAAGCTTGAAAGCGCCGGTATTATAGAATCCAGATCTTCGGGAATGAAGGGCACTTATATCAAGGTGGTAAATACTGCGATTTTTGATGAACTTGACTCTTGAAACTCCTGTTTACCTATGCTATACTACGTAGGTCTGGGAATTCGTGAGGTATTGTTTTTTCAGGCAAAAATCTATCAATCACATGCGCGGACTGATCGGTATGGTGCTCTTTTTTGAGAGTGAGCCGGCGGGTTGGATGCGCGTGGAAGACGCAACCATGGAGGTAAAAAGATGAGCGTAATTTCAATGAAACAGTTACTCGAGGCGGGTGTTCATTTCGGACATCAGACAAGAAGATGGAATCCTAAAATGGCTCCGTATATCTACACAGAGCGCAACGGGATTTACATCATTGACCTGCAGAAATCCGTTGGCAAGATTGACGAGGCTTATAATGCCGTAGCTGACCTTGTGGCAAACGGAGGTACGATTCTTTTCGTCGGCACCAAGAAGCAGGCGCAGGATGCGATTGCTGCAGAGGCAGAGCGCTGCGGTATGTACTATGTAAACGAGAGATGGCTTGGCGGTATGCTGACAAACTTCAAGACGATCCGCAGCCGTGTAGAGAGACTCAGAGAGATCGAGCGGATGTCTGAGGATGGTACATTTGATGTTCTGCCCAAGAAGGAAGTAATCGCACTGAAGAAAGAGTGGGAGAAGCTTGAGAAGAACCTCGGCGGTGTAAAGGATATGACCCGTCTTCCGGATGCTATTTTTATTGTAGATCCGAAAAAGGAGCGTATCTGTGTACAGGAGGCTCATACATTAGGCATTACCCTTATCGGTATTGCTGATACGAACTGCGATCCGGAAGAGCTGGATTATGTAATCCCGGGCAATGATGACGCGATCCGCGCCGTAAAACTGATCACTTCCACAATGGCTGATGCTGTTATCGAAGCAAAGCAGGGCGAGATCAAGGCGGAAGCCGAGTACTATGAGGATGAGGCAGAGTACGAGGAGCCGGTAGAGCAGTAAATGATACGGTGCGAAATTCCTGTTAAGCATTGGCTCAGATATGTGCAAAAACATTTCATAAGCGGACGCTTTCCCGCAACCGAGCTGAAATCGTTTTTGTGCGTATCGTCATAAAGGTAAATGAATTTCGCACATAAGTAAATTTTATTTTTGGAGGAGAACGAATATGGCTATTACAGCTGCAATGGTAAAAGAGCTGCGTACAATGAGCGGTGCGGGCATGATGGATTGCAAAAAAGCGCTGACAGAGACGGATGGCGATATGGACAAGGCTGTTGAAGTGCTGCGTGAGAAAGGCCTCGCAAAGGCTGTAAAGAAGGCAGGCAGAATTGCTGCAGAAGGCATTGTCGCATTGAAAGTGACTCCCTGCGGGAAAAAGGCCGTGGCAGTCGAGGTAAATTCTGAGACCGATTTTGTTGCAAAGAATGAAAAATTCCAGAATTATGTCGCTCAGGTTGCTGATCAGGCATTAGATACTTCTGCTGCTGACATTGATGCATTCCTGGCTGAGCCCTGGAAGCTTGACACGGGGAAGACTGTCAATGAGGAGCTTGCCGGACAGATCGCAGTTATCGGTGAGAACTTAAAGATTCGCCGTTTCCAGCAGGTTGCTGAGGAGAACGGTTTTATTGCTTCCTATGTACACATGGGCGGTAAGATTGGTGTTCTTGTTGATGTTGAGACTGATGTTGTCAATGACGAGATTAAAGAGATGGCGAAAAATATCGCTATGCAGGTAGCTGCCTTAAAGCCGCAGTACACCAACCGTTCCGAGATCAGTGCGGAGTATATTGCACATGAGGAGGATATCCTTCGCGCGCAGATCATGAATGATCCGAAAGAATCCCAGAAGCCGGAAAAGGTTATCGAGGGAATGATCAAAGGCCGTATCAATAAGGAGCTCAAAGAGATCAGTCTGATGGATCAGGTATATGTAAAGGCTGAGGACGGTAAGCAGATTGTCAGTAAGTATGTCGAGCAGGTTGCGAAAGCGAATGCCGCCAAGATCACAATTAAGGGATTTGTCCGCTATGAGACCGGTGAAGGCCTTGAAAAGAAAAATGAAGATTTTGCGGCAGAGGTTGCTGCACAGATCGCGGGTAAGTAAGACCCATTCATCAAAATACCATCGCATCATTAATCCCCGGAGAGGAAAGTCTTCTTCGGGGATTTTTTATCGTTTTATCACAGAAATTTCTTTTTCTCTGGTTATTTTATCCGGAGTATGTTACGATATAAGTCAGCGGATTGTGCTGCAATTTTTAAGAGGAAATAATCATGCAGGAAAACAAGAAAATCGGCACAAGAAAGATCCTGAATAATAAAATCTACCTTTATTTAACGGAGTTCTTTTCGGGGATGTCTGTGATGGCTGTTGAGCTCGGCGCAAGCCGGCTTCTGGCACCCTATTTCAGTTCTTCACAGATTGTATGGACAATTATAATCGGTACGATCATGATTGCGATGGCTCTCGGCAATATTTACGGCGGGCGGGCGGCAGATAAGAATCCGGATCCGGACCGCCTGTATCGAAGAATCATTCTGGCAGCGATCTGGATCGCACTGATTCCGGTGCTCGGAAAGTATATTATTCTGGGTATCTCAGCGGTGGTTATTTTTTCTGTAAACGTAAATTATCTTATCTGGGCGGCTTTTGCAGCCTGCATGATAATATTCGTCTTTCCGCTTTTCCTTCTGGGAACAGTGACGCCGTCTCTGGTAAAATATGCGGTGAATGATCTGGATGACAGCGGAAAGACTGTCGGTTTCCTGAATGCTTCCAATACGATCGGCAGTATTATCGGTACATTTGTTCCGACCTTTATGACGATACCGACCGTCGGTGTTTCGGTGACATTCTATATTTTTGCGGGGATTCTGCTGGTAATTTCTATTATTTATTTTGCCAGCGGCAGACAGAAATCTGTCCGCGCGGCAGTCGGCGTAATCGTTCTGGTTCTTGCCTGCATTTTTTGCAGCACAGACAGTTTTGCTTTCTGGGAAGATGAGTTGACATTCGAGGGTGAATCCGTTTACAATTATCTTCAGGTAAAGGAAGATGACGAGGCGGTTTATTTATCTACCAATGTTTTATTTGGTGTGCAGTCTGTCTATGTAAAAGACGGCAGTCTGACCGGGCTTTACTATGATTATGCGCTTGCTTCGACGATGATGGCAGACGTGAATGAAGCGGAGAATCTTGATGTACTGATTCTCGGAATGGGTACCGGAACGTTTGCGACGCAGTGTGACAACTATTTTGATAACCTGACGATGGAAGGCGTGGAGATTGATCAGGATATCACCGATCTTGCAGTAGAGTATTTTCATCTTTCCGAGGATGTTCCGGTGTATACCTACGACGGCCGGGCCTTTTTGAATGTCATAGATAAAACTTATGATGTGATCATGGTGGACGCTTATCAGGATATCACCATCCCGTTTCAGATGTCGACGATAGAATTTTTTACACTGGTAAAAGAACATCTGAATGAGAACGGCGTGATGGTCATCAACATGAATATGCGCGGGCAGGACGAGGGCAATATCAATCAGTATCTGGCTGATACCGTCTCCTCTGTGTTTTCGGAAGTTTATACCGTGGATTGCTCCGGCAGCACAAACCGGGAACTTTTTGCTTCAGATAATCCGGAGATGCTGGATGTCCTGAATAAAAATATTCAGTTAGAAGGAAATGAAAACCTGGCTGCTATGATGACGACGGTTTCCGAAAACCTGGAAGTTTATGAGGCGGGAGATTATCTGATGACGGATGACAAAGCGCCGGTAGAGCTCCTCGGAATGCAGGTGATTGATGATCTGATTGCCGACGAAGTGACATACTATAAGAATATTTACAATGAAGATGGTCTTTCGGGGCTGTTAGAGGCCTTTCAGTAAATATCTGTTTCAATATTTATACTCGTGTGCTTAAAGATCATTTAGAAAATCCGGAAGCGTGTATGCAAAAAGGAGAACAGCCAATGACAGAAGTATTCAAAAAAATCAGACTTGCCATGAACAAAATCAGCCGTATCCTGGATATGATCCTGGCAGTTATTCTGATTGCGGTGATCGTTATCGCACTTATCTTTTTGAAGGCTCCGCTCTTAGAATATATTGCAAATGCTTCCGATACAGAAGCGCTGCTTTACTTTATTACCTATATCATCAACATCGTTATTGTTGTGGAGCTGTTTAAAATGTTATGCAGCCCCGGAATTGAGACAGTACTGGAAGTGATGATGTTTGTCATCGTGCGCCATATGATCGTCAGTGAGACGTCGGCATGGGAGAATTTCCTGACGGTGATAAGCGTTGCCATTATTATCATCGTTAAGAAATATGTGCTGGATGAAAAATGGCCGCAGCGCAAACCGAAGGATCAAAATCCTGACGGGGAAGGTTCTCAAACAGATTCCTGATTTCAATTTCATTTACCTGAATCTGTTTTCTGACGGATCATCCATTTCAAATATTCATCCCTCTGCGGGGATCATTCTCCGGTCAGATAATCAAGAAATTCGCTGCACTCATCCATGTGCTGTGTATTATAGACGATTCCGAAGATCGGTCTGTCGCTTTCCACGTAGAGGTTGTTTTCGGTTACTTTTGTAAATGAGGCAGCGTAAATCCCAATCGGGATACTGCCGTCATAGACCAGCAGATCTTCGTATTCACTGAGTTGCTCTTCGGTAAGAAAATCTCTCAGATCTCCAAAAGCACCTTCATTTGCATATGAGCGGAATAATTCCTCCGGCATAATGCAGACATCAACAACCCCCTCGGAAATCTCAGCGGAAAATTTTTCGGTGCTTGAAACAGATCCCTGAGAGGTGCCGCTGATCACCATCGTTGAATCTACCATTACCTTGTATTTACTCTCATCGAATTCGATAAGATCAGAAAATTCCCCGGATAATTCTTCGTCTGCGGATTCCGTAACAGCAACATTAAAAAACAATGCCTGAAAGGCATAGCCTTTGTATTGGGCGCGGCTATAGCATATCGAGATGATAATGACTATGACCGCGGCAATAATGATAAACGGGATCTTGTAATAGGTGAAAAAATACCCCGCTTTCTGTCGGAAAGACTTCCCCCGCATCATTTCTTTTTCTCTTTTCAGTTCTTCTTTTCCTCTTTTAAAAACGGAATCCTCACGCATCATTATTTCCTTTTAGTTTTGCCAGATCAATTTTTAAAAACTGCTTTATGCAATTGACAACACCTCCAAGCGGAATTGCCTTGCTTTTTAATTCGGAATATAGTACGGGACAGCGGCTCCTGTCATTGTCTGTGAGCAGGTCATTTAAAAGCGGAAGAGTATCCGGGAGCATTGCCGTGACACGGCTGTTTATGACAATCAACTCCGGATTGATCATGTGCTGAATATTGTGAATCGCCACAGCAAGGTATTTCAAAAACCGCAGTACCACCTGACGCGCAACCGAGTCTTCATTGTAATAGTCTCTGCACAGAGTGGTAAGGTTCATTTCCCGAACGGACTTTGCTCGTGCGTATTCTTCCAGAAGAACCCTTTCGGAAAGATATTGTTCCAGACATCCCCGATTGCCGCAGGGGCAGGGACGTCCGTTGATTTCAATCGTTGTATGCCCAAACTCACCGGCAAATCCCTGGGAACCGGAAAAAAGGGTTCCGTTTATAATCAGCCCGAGCCCAACACCGGAGTGAATGCTTAAGCTGGCTATATTATTATTTGGCAAGCAAAATGCATGTTCTCCCATTACGGCCAGATTGGCTTCATTTTCTACATAGACCGGAATATGAAACATTTCTTCCAAAGCCGAAAAATCAAAGTTATCGTAAGGATAATAGGGTGTGAACAATAACTGACCTTTATGTACAACTCCGTGAATCGCCAACGTGATACCAATCAGTCCATAGGGGGATTCCGGAGCGGAGGTAATCATCCTGCGGATCAGTGAAGCAAGAAACGAGAGAAGATGCTCTCTGGAAGGATGGTGCGGGCAGGAAAAAAAAGCCTGTTGCCTTCCTGACAGATCTGTAAGTAAAACAACCGCCAGATTGGTCTGCAAGTCAATGGAGAGAACCGATCCGCTCTCCGCGTAGAAATCCAATAGAATCGAGTGTGTGAATTTATTTCTGTAAATATATCAGATCTTCTATGATAAGT
>JAJPZY010000030.1 GCA_021204085.1 Clostridiales bacterium
TTTTATCATAGAAGACCTAACATTTAAACTTTTACAGACTTTTTTTCATACTCCTATTGTAGGGCATAAGGGGCAAGGCGTGACAGAAACCGTATATACTCATTTTGAAATAGAAGCCCTGTTAGATGCTATCAATAAAATTTAACTTTTACAGAAAGAAAGAACACATACTTCCCTACTGAGTACGTGTTCTCTTTTTGCTCTATTTATTGATACCATGCCCCAACTCGATGTTTTTCTTCATTGTGCCCTCGGGGATGTTGTGTTCCTTAGCTAATTTCTGCACTGTTGACTGCGGTTTTGCAGATGGATACGTTTTATCCATTTGCACTGTATATTGATTTTCACCCTGTCCACCATGCGCTTTCCTATCGTTGTCATACTGCATGGTATACAAATCCGCTTTTTGGAAATCATTGAGATTTCTTCGCCCAAGCTGATTAGCACACGCCCATGCCCTATTTTTTATGTGACTTTCTGATAACGCTCCGGAGTTCCTGCATCTTGTTTACATGAATACTCCTGCTGCCTGTAACGTCATTTATATAACCCTCTTTCAGAATAATAGTGTAATGCTTATTCATTCCCGTAATTTCCTCTACATGCATACTCTCTATCATGTCGCGGTATTTCTCGGCTACTTGCCACTTGTCTAACATCCTCCGGTGTTCTTCTGTGAAGCCCTCTTTCTTCTGTGCTAATTTGCTTTTCTCTTCGCTGAGATCGTCACAAACAAGCATATAGAGGTATTCATTTACGCTGATCTGCATACTCTCGGCGGCGGCTTTGATTCTGGCTTTCTCGCCTTTGGGTACAGTTAAATTGATTCTGTCGTAATGCTCCCGGATGTGCTGATTTTTATATGCTGTCCTGCTCATATTATGCCCTCATTCCATTATTATTTCTTTTCGTACTTCTATTATACAAAAGTCTTACGTAAGACACAAGAATTTTTATTTTTAATTTGTGTGCTACTTGTGTGCTATGTGTGTGCTACAGCTCAAAATTTTTGGTATTTTTCAAGAATTTTCGGAAATGCAAAACATAAAGAAAACCCTTGAAAATACTGGATTCTCAAGGGTTTTTCTAGATTTTTTAAATTGGTTTGAATTATCGTTTTGAGAACTGAGGTGCGCGACGAGCCGCCTTGAGGCCGTATTTCTTACGCTCTTTCATTCTCGGGTCACGTGTGAGGTATCCGGCTTTCTTCAGCACCGGTCTGTACTCCTCATCTACAGTAAGCAGCGCACGTGCGATGCCGTGACGAACCGCACCTGCCTGTCCGGTATATCCGCCGCCCTTGACATTCACGTTAACGTCAAACTTATCAACGGTGTCTGTAGCAACCAACGGCTGACGAACGATGATCTTAAGCGTCTCAAAACCAAAGTAATCGTCGATGTCTCTTTTATTGATCGTAATCTTTCCTGTGCCCGGTTTTAAATAAACTTTGGCAACAGATTTTTTTCTTCTTCCCGTTCCGTAATAATTATTCGCCATGATCTGTTCCCTCCTCACCGATTAAAATGTCAAAACTTCAGGTTTCTGAGCCGCATGCTTGTGCTCCGGTCCGGCATATACAAACAGCTTTCTGTACATCTGTCTTCCCAGAGGTCCCTTCGGAAGCATACCCTTCACTGCATGCTCGATCACTCTCTCGGGATGCTTTGCAAGCATATCCTTGAGACTGGTCTCCTTCAGGCCGCCGATATAATCAGAATGATGATAATAAATCTTCTGATTCAGCTTCTTACCTGTTACTTTAATCTTCTCGGCATTGATCACGATCACGTAATCACCGGTATCAATATGCGGGGTGTAGATCGGCTTATGCTTTCCTCTTAAAATTTTTGCGATCTCAGCAGACAAGCGACCTAATGTATATCCTGTAGCGTCTACTACATACCATTTTCTGTCAATGGCTTCATTTTTTGCCATGAATGTATCCATTGCGTGTTCCTCCTTGAATAAACTTATCTGATCCTGCTCAAAAGAGATGTCCGGTCACTTCCGCCTCAGATCATAAAATAGGATTATGTGCCGCATTCTCTGCGTTTTCTTCCCAGACCTGTGGAGATTGCCTGAAAAAAATCGCCGACTTCCGGATCCCACCCCGGTGTCTGAGATCTGCGCTGCACAAACTCTCAATCATTTTGCCGTGCAAACTTATAAACACAACAAAAACACGTCTTGTCAGACCTAGATATTGTATTACAGGTGGTTTTCTGTGTCAAGGTGTTTTTTTCATGTTTTTTCTAAACCTGTTACTATATATACTCAATCCCGATCATCGTAAGCCCGCACGCCGGCGCCGTCGGTCCCGCAACCGCGCGGTCCCGCGCTTCCAAAATCCGGAGTATTTCCTCCGGCTCCATCTGCCCCGCGCCGATGGGAATCAGCGTCCCTGCGATAATCCGCACCATATTATAGAGAAACCCGCTGCCGCAGATACGGATGGTGATAATATCATCTTCTCTGCTTACATCGCAGGTATAAATAGTCCGCACTGTGGTCTTTGCCTCCGTCCCCACGGAGCAGAAACTTTTGAAATCATGCGTCCCCTCAAGCAGCTGCGCAGCCTCCTGCATTCGATCAACATCCAATGCGTAATGATAAAAATACGTATCCAGCCGTCTTGTGGGCAGGGGAAATGTTCGGTTTAAGATCCGATACTCATAGGTTTTCCTGCTGTCGCAGTGCCGCGGATGCCAGTCCCGATCCACCTCACAGGACTCCTGAATCACAATATCTGCCGGCAGTCTCTGATTGAGAGCAAAAGAAATCTTCTCCGCCGGAATACGGGTTTTCGTGTCAAAGATTGCCATATTGCCCAGGGAATGAACGCCCGCGTCTGTCCGGCTGGCGCCGTCCACACGGATGGGCTCTCCCAGCAGATCTGTCAGAGCCTGATTTAATTTTTCCTCAATGGTCACACCGTTCGGCTGTATCTGCCAGCCATGGTAATTGGTGCCGTCATAGGAAACCACCAGTTTAATTCTCTTCATAATAATTCTTCACCGCCATACATTACGCTTCCATCATCCGCACACATGAAACTGCCCGGATGCTCACATCTCCATTCCCGTATTTGTCAGATATCTGATCTGACGGTCCAACTTTTTCTAAATTGTGCACGTACGAAAGTAAAAACAGATGCCCTACAAAGCGACCAGCCTATACTCCCCACACTGTCAGATACAGCACACGCACCACAATCACGGCAGCCAGAAATGCAAACACAATCCCATACGCGACAAAGTCCCGCCGTTCATACTTCAACGGTTTCATCTTCGTCCTGCCCTCGCCGCCCCGGTAGCATCGTGCTTCCATCGCCAGTGAGAGGTCGTTCGCCCGGCGGAATGCGGAGACAAACAGCGGCACCAGGATCGGAATCAGGCTTTTTACCCTCTGAATCAGATTTCCTTCCTCAAAATCAGCGCCCCGCGCCATCTGCGCTTTTTTCACCTTATCCGCTTCCTCCCCGAGGATTGGGATAAACCGCAGCGCAATGGACATCATCATCGCGATCTCATGAATCGGAATATGTATCCTGTTTAAAAACCGCAGGCCGGTCTCAATCCCGTCTGTCAGACGGTTCGGCGACGTCGTCAACGTCATCACGGAAGTACCCACAACCAGAAACACCAGACGAAGGCTGTAGTAAACCGCCTTCCGCACGCCCGTGCCGGTAATGCAGAGGATCCCCCATTGGATAAGGATATCGTCTCCTTTTGTAAAAAACAGGTTGCAGACAGCGGTGATCACAACAAGCACCCAGATGGCCCGCACTCCCTTCAGCATCAGAAGAAACGGCACATCCGACAGAGCGATTGCCGCGGCCAGAAATACGGTCACCAATACCCAGCCGACCGGACCGTTTACCAGAAACAGCGCCACAATATACAAAATAGTAGAAAACAATTTTACGCGCGGATCCAGTCGATGAATCACGGAATCCGCAGGATAAAACTGTCCGAGTGTGATATCTTTCAGCATAATCTCTCAATCTCTCTCTTTGCTTCTTCCAGAGTCGTTACTGATGAGGAAACGGAATACCCGCGCCTGGCCAGTTCCGTCAACAGATACATTACCTGCGGCGCAGCCAGAGATGCCTTCTCAAGTTCCGGAATGCGGGTGAAGATTTCCGATGGCTGTCCCTCCATCAAAATCTCTCCGTGATTCATTACAACAATTCGATTTACATATTCCGCCACATCTTCCATGCTGTGGGAAACCAGCAGCACCGTAATGTGCAGATTCTCATGCAGCTCCCGGATTAGTCCGAAGAGCTCATCTCTTCCCCCGGGATCCAGCCCGGCCGTCGGTTCATCAAGAACCAGGACAGACGGATTCATGGCAATCACGCCCGCAATCGCCGCGCGGCGCTTCTGTCCGCCCGAAAGTTCAAACGGGGACATCTCCCAGCATTCTTCCGGAAGCTTTACCTGCCCTAATGCCTCCCGCGCAGCAAAAAGCGCTTCCTCCTCGGACATTCCCTGATTTTTCGGTCCGAACGCCACATCCTTTAAAACAGTCTCCTCAAAAAGCTGATATTCCGGGTATTGGAAAACCAGTCCGACCTTTCCCCGCAGTGCGCGAAGGGAAAAATCCGGGGCGCCGATGTCCTGCCCCTCATAATATACCCTACCCTCGTCTGCTTTTAACAGACCGTTGAAAAGCTGGATCATTGTAGATTTTCCGGATCCGGTATGCCCGATGATTCCGATAAAATCCTCCTCATAAACAGTGAGATTTATATTTTTCAGGACCGGCGTTTTCTTCTGTCCGCTTCCGCCGTAGGAATACGAAACGTCCTCCAGACGGAGCTTTTCCTTTCTCGCCTCCTGCCGCTCAGCGATTTTCCTCAAGCCATCGGATTCATCCTCCGGAACCTCACGAAACATCCGCTCCTTATCTTCAAATCCTTTTCTCTCATCTATTTCAGGAAATTCCGTTGCTTTCTGTTCATTTGCAGCCAGCATTGCGCCACTTATCTGCGCAGTATCTCCCTGTCCGGTACTCCGGCCCGGAACATCCCCCCGTCTCAGGCATTCTGCCAGAGCATCCGCCAGTTCTGACCGGTTCAAAATCCCCTTCGGAAGCGGGTACCCGTCCTCCCGCAATTCATATGCCAGCCTTGTCATCTGCGGCACATCCATTCCATGACTTTTCAGTTCATCCACACGCGAAAAAATCTCGCGCGGCGTCCCCTGCATGGCCACTCGCCCGCGCTCCAGAACGAAAACAAAGTCCGCATCGGCCGCCTCTTCCATGTAATGTGTGATGAGAATAATCGTCACCCCATCTTCCCGGTTGAGCCTGTGAGCGGTCTTTAAAACCTCACGCCGTCCGCTGGGATCCAGCATTGCCGTAGATTCGTCCATAATAATACATTGCGGATGCATGGCTACAACGCTGGCCACCGCCACCCGCTGCTTCTGGCCTCCGGAAAGCTTATTCGGCGAGTGGTGACGATATTCCGACATACCAACCGCATCCAGGCTTTCTGTCACCCGCTCGCAGATCTCTTCCGTGGGAATTCCCAGATTCTCCGGACCGAACGCCACGTCTTCCTCCACCACACCGGCCACGATCTGATTGTCCGGATTCTGAAAAATCATACCAGCGGATTGACGGATCTTCCAGGTTTCCTGCACATCCCCGACATTTCTCCCATCTACCACAAGAGTGCCCTCCGTGGGGGTGAGGAGAACATTCAGATGCTTGGCAAATGTAGACTTTCCGGATCCGTTCCGCCCGAGTACTGCAATAAACTGTCCCACCTGAACTTCCAGATCAATGCCGTCGAGGGCAGTCACCTCTCCGATCACCTGCCCCTCCTCATCTCTTTTCGCAAACCGATGTTTCAAATTCTTTGCCGTGATAAAAGCCATATTTCTCTTCCTGTTCCAAATAAACTCATTGGATATAGTCTTCATACTTTGTCAGATGTCCCGTCAGCTGCATCTGGGAAAACTGATTCTGGCGAAGCGCCTCATAGAGCACCACCGCCACGGAATTTCCCAGATTCAATGAACGTATATCGTTCATCATCGGAATCCGTACACATCGTTCCCGGTTATACGCCAGAAGTTCCTCCGGGATTCCGGCGCTTTCCTTGCCGAACATGATATAACAATCCTCCTCGTAGGATACCTCCGTGTAAACCCGCTGTCCCTTGGTGGTCGCCATATAAATCTTTGCTCCGGGGTTTTTTCTCAGAAAATCTTCATAATTAATATATGTCGTAACATCCAGATCCTTCCAGTAATCCATCCCCGCCCGCCGCAGCGCTTTCTCCGTAAGCTGAAAGCCAAGCGACTCGATCAGGTGCAGCCGCGTTCCGGTCGCCACACATGTTCTGCCGATATTCCCGGTATTTGCCGGAATCTCCGGCTCATATAATACAATATTTAAGTTCGCCATCTTTATCCTCCCTGATTCCGGCACAGTCTCAATAAATCCGACCTTTCTGCACGGCACATTGCCTTCACTTATTTGCAATGCACCTGCGAAGCGGCTCCAGAAAAAGTCTCCTGTCTCCGTTTATCACCACACGGTCATTTCCCGCTGTCGCCCTTCCGATCACTGCAGCCGGAATCCCGGCTTCGCGCAGGCGCTGTGCAATCCTGCTTCCGTTTCCAGCCGACAACAGAAGGCTGCCGCCCGACAGCATCCGGTACGGATCAATGTCATAATAATTGCAGATTTCCACCGTCTCCTGACGAATCGGAATCTGTTTCATAAAAATCTCCAGCCCGACGCCGGCATGCTGCGCAAACTCCCAGAGACCCCCATATACGCCGCCTTCCGACAACTCCATCATGGCAGTCGCCCGCTCGCATAACGGCAGCCTCTTCTCCGAACAAGCCTCCGCTTCCGGCAGTACTGATAGAAATTGTTCAAACCCAATGGCTTCTTCGAGCATAAAAGAGGGAAAACGCTTCAAAAGCTCCTGCTTTTTCTGCCCGGCAATCTGCACCGTTCCCTCCAGCCCGGCCCATTTTGTCATGACAATGTCATCGCCCGGTTGTACGGCTCCTGTAAATATTCGCGAATAAACCACTTTCGTTTCCATTTCAATATCCTTTTCACACATAGAGGCTGCCCGATACCAGGCAGCCCCGCTACGTCTTCATATTTGCAAAGCTTTTTTTGCTCCTGCGTTTTACTCTGAATCCCCGGATTCCGTCTCTGAAGAAGTGCTTTCCGACGATTCCGTTGTATCCGATGACGAGGAGAATTCTGAAGAATCAGAGGAAGATGATTCCGAAGAAGATTGTTCTTCGGCTTCTGCTTCTGCTGCTGCCGCCGCTTCCGCTTCCTCCGCAGCTTTTTCCGCCGCTGCCGCCTTCTCAAGCGCCGCGTCATTCCACTGCGCTGCAGCCGACTGTATCGTTGATAGATCATTGGTTGCAATGGCCGCCTTCATCGCCGCCACAGCTTCCGAATTGCTGGATGATATGCCAACCTCATAGATTGTCGGTGACATTGAATACGTCGTATTATTAAATATTTCCCGGCTCTCCTCCACGCCATCCACCGTTACGATCTTCCAGAGACGCGCCGTCTTTCCGGTGTGGGAGCTCTGTACCTTTGTGATCGTCCCGATTGCTGCGCTAGAAGACCTGAACTCTACGGTCGGCTCCGTTGTGCTGGTCGTCTCACTGACAAAGGAAACCTCTCTGCCCTCCGGCCGGGTCTCCTCCCCGTAAATCGTAAAACGAATCGTCGCACCGTCGGTGACCCCTTCAATATAAATCGGAGCATCCGTATTGTTTGTAAACTTCAGATCTTTATATGTGCCTGCAATAGCCGCGTCCGCGGACGGATCCACATAGCCGACGACCATCGAATGCCCGTAGCGCTCCACAATCTCCAACTCCGCCCGGATCACCGCATTATACAACGTCGTAGATACCTGACAGATTCCGCCGCCGTATGTTTCCACCGTAGTGCCGTTCTCATATGACCCCGCCAGTGCATATCCGTTCTCCGCATCAAACGGGCTGACCGCTTCATAGACAGAGAAAGTCTCTCCCGGGTAAACAACTGTCCCGTTTATCCTGGATGCGCCGTTCGCAACATTCTGCTTTCGTCCGCTGGCGGAAGAGGAATAATCGGTGCTGTATGTTCCGAGAACATCCTGTACCTTTTCCAGATCCTCTGCCGTGCCCTCCGGCTCCGTCACCTCGACCACCAGCTCAATGTCTGTGTCATCCTGCCAGCCTTCCGAAAAATAATCCTCGATCACCCGCACGGATGCTTCCACATTGACCTCCAGGCCGTTCTGACCGTCAATGATGACAAACTCACCGTTTTCCCGGGTCAGACCGTAGTTCACGGCTTCCTGATTGAGCTCATCAACATTCTCCTCCAGCCATGCAGTCAGCTGCTCCTCATCGGCTGTCAGCGTAAGGGGAAGAACCTTATCCTCCTGCTCCAGATCCTTCTGCTCCTTGTATCGCCGAACCAGATTCCCCGTCCGGCCATACTGCAGGGCTTCTTCGATCGTTGCTTTTGCATCTTCCGCAAACCCGAGCTCAGTAAGCGTCGTCTCTGCCGTATTCCCATCTGCACTCAGTGTAATGGTTTTCTCGGAAATCTCATCTACATAATCACTGATCGCAGCTTCTGCCTCAGTCAGCGTCATGCCGCTCACATTTACTGTGCCAATATAAATTCCGTCCAGGATCGTATCTTCATCCGCGACCTGAGCATGCGCCCCGATTATCCCCCATGCGGCTGCAACCAGCACCGCCGCGGAGAAAACAGGAACTGCTTTCATCCACTTTCTCATTGATTTTCCTTTCTATACAAGCAATGCAGATAACAAAATTGACGCTACAATCGCCGCAATAATAAGAATAATAAGAATCGCCTTTGCTGCCTGTTTCTTTTTTGAATTCCTATTCATACACAAGCCTCCTGTCGCAAGCATCTGAGTAACTGTTTTTTGGTCATTGTCATTCACAGCATTTGTCAAAATACAGTTAGTCTTATTTTAAAATAAATACGTATGGGATTCAAGCCCCTTTTTTATATCATAGAAAAAACCTTGTTGTTGTAAAGTATTAAAAAGGACGCTGCTCCTAAAAGAGCAGCGCCCGATACTTCATAAAACAAATAGGTCTCATCTGTTTTCATACATCCGGCATCAGAAAACATCTTTCTCTTCCTCATACAGGGTAGGAAGAATTGCAGCCAGATTCGTAAATTCCTTAATATTGTGAGCATACAGTCCCTGCGGAACGATGGGCGGCAGGCTGGCTCCCTCCGGAAGCGCCTTTACCACTTCACCGGACTCCGTCATCACATATCCGATCCAGAATCTGGAGCAGAACATCACACCATCCTCATACGGATACCATTTATGTGTCATTACCGCCGCACAGGAACTTTCTCCGATCGCACACACCATGGATTTGCACTTTTCCGTACCGATCGCAGCCATATCATATCCCAGATCTGACGGTTTTTTAAAGCAAAGCTTTAAAAACTCCGGTCCCGGTCCCACATCCTCAATAATATAGTGGTTGATGCCCCATGTCTTTTCATTCATCGGAACCGCCGGGTCTGTCACATAGTCCGCACGGTCAGCACGCGCAAAATAGTGATCCTCCGGATCCCAGATCTTGTATCTCAAATCAGAACCCACAGAATGCCAGGGGAACCACCAATCCAGCATCTCACTCGTCACACCCGGCATATAAGTGGTATTACATACCTCTGCCGTACCGTCCTCTAAAATACCAAAGCCAACCTGACAATACCCCTCGGCCTCATCCTTACCCTCCAGAAAAAGCTGACGCTTCTCAAAAGGAATCAGTGTCTTCGGGTCTGCCGGACCCGCTTTCAGGACAGCCAGCTTTTCCGCCGGAATCGGCGCCAGATCCTGTTCAAAATACTTATAATAGGAGAGATTCTTCTCCTCCTGTGATACTCCGACTTTTTTACCCATAGCAGTACCTCCGTTTTTTTCTTTATTGTACTATTGCGAATTCTTTTTGTAAAGCGAAGAAATTGTGTTATACTGATTCCTGAAAGGACTAAGTTGCGGATCTAGGCAACAGGACAGAGATATATGAAAACTGAAATTTCCCGACGGATTGAGCGCACGGACCTCTTTAATATCCGCTTTTATGAGAAAACCTGGTTTCACGGCAGTTTCAGCGGAATGCATTACCGCATCGAAAAATTCACTGACGACCCGGAAGGAACCTGTCTCCGCGTAACTACCTGGCCCGGACCGTACAACTTTGATCATACAGATGATTCGCTCAAGGAATCCGCATTATTTGAATTCAGCAATAAGGGGCTCGATGACGTCACCGAATATCTGAACACCTATTATCGCGAACACACGGAAAACTTTAAGGGAGTATTGCTGCATTAAATATTGAAAGAAAGAAATTCGTATCACAAAGGGCTGAGAGTATCGGAAAATCAATACTTTCAGCCCTGTTAAAGCGGATGATGGGAATCGAACCCACATAGCCAGCTTGGGAAGCTGGAGTTTTGCCACTAAACTACACCCGCATGTATTCTGACGAAGTTGATTGTATCTCAATTTTCTCAGTATGTCAAGACATTTCCTCTTTGCAGACAAGCGCAAAAATGCTATTCTGTAAGCGGAAAGAAACCATGAAATATTCAAAAGATTCGATATAAGAAAACAGGGAGCGAGAGATGAAAGAGTTTTTTAAAAAATTATGGTTCCGCCTGTTCGGACACAGGCGTCCGGCCCCCGTTCTTAACAAAGAGCTGGACGGGGAGATTGAACTGCCCGCAGAGGAAGAAAAGATTGAAGCGCCCGCGGCCGCCCGCAAAGCCGCCCGCGACGGCTGCTACGACAACCGGGAATTATCCTGGCTGAAATTCAACGAACGTGTACTGGAAGAAGCAGAGGATATGAGAAATCCTTTGGGTGAACGCCTTTCCTTTGCCTCCATTTTCCAAAGCAATCTGGACGAGTTTTTCCGTGTCCGTGTCGGTTCCCTTTTTGACCAGATGCTCATATCCGAAGAGATCCGGGACAATAAGACGCACATGACCTGCCGGGAACAGCTCACCGCGATTTTTTCCAATGTGCGCTCCCTGAGCGGGCGCAAGGACGCCGACTATGCCGCGCTCAAAAACGAGCTTTGCAATTACGGCATTGAAATCCTTGACTACAAAGAAACAGATGAGGCCGACCGGGTATTCCTGCGCGCTTATTTCCGCGAATCCGTCCGCCCGCTTCTGGCTCCGCTTGTGGTTGGAAAAAAACAGCCGTTCCCCTTTCTGAACAACCGGGATATCTATGCAATTGCTGTTCTTGAAAAGAAAGAAAAAACACGGCTGGGGATTGTCCCCTGCAGCGCGGAGATGCTTCCCCGCCTCGTACGGATTCCGCAGCATGAGAACCGCTATATCCTGATGGAAGATCTGATTCTGCATTTTGCGGGCAAGGTTTTCGATAATTATAAGGTGAAAAGCAAAACCCTGATCCGGATCCTCCGGAATGCGGATATTGACCCGGATGAAGACGTTTACGACGATGACACTGATTTCCGCAATATCATGGAACAGCTGGTCAGCAAACGGCGGCGGCTTCGCCCGATCAAGCTGGAATATACACGCCCGATGGATCCCGCCATCATGGCGCATGCCTGTGAATATCTGGAATTGGGGGAAGCACATGTGTTTCAATCGAAATCCCCTCTGGATCTCTCCTTCCTCTCCTCCATCCGGAATATTCTCCGGGATAAACCGGAGTTGTTTTTTGACAAATATACGCCACAGATTCCGCAGGAGATTGAGATGCGGAGGAGTATATTTCCTCAGATAGAGGAAAAAGATATCTTCCTCTTCTATCCGTATGACAGCATGGAACCGTTCCTGAAGATGCTGACAGAGGCCGCGGACAACCCGAATGTGGTTTCCATCAAAATGACCCTCTACCGTGTGGCGAGCCACAGCCGTGTCATCGGAGCGCTTACCCGGGCCGCGGAGAACGGGAAAGAGGTTGACGTGCTGGTGGAGCTGCGCGCCCGCTTTGACGAAGCGAATAACATCGGCTGGTCACGGAGGCTGGAGGAAGCCGGATGTACGATTTTATATGGTCTGGATGACCTGAAGGTTCATTCTAAGCTTTGCCTGATCACCACGAAAAAGGATGATCACATTTTCTATTACACGCAGATCGGCACCGGCAATTACAATGAGACAACGGCCCGTCTGTATACAGACTTTGCACTTATGACTGCGCATCAGGGAATCGGCGCGGAAGCCAACGAATTTTTCCAGAAGCTCTTCCTCGGTGAAGTGATGAGTGAGACAAAGCACCTGCTGATCGCGCCGAAGGTTTTAATCACCCCCGCACTGCAAAAGATCGATCATCAGATCACGCTGGCACAAGAGGGAAAGCCTGCTTACGTGGGCGCCAAAATGAATTCCCTGACAGACAAGACCATCATCGACAAATTCATTGAAGCCTCTCAGGCCGGCGTAAAAATCGAACTCATCGTCAGGGGATCCTGCTGCCTGATCGCCGGAGTTCCCGGCATGACGGAGAACGTCACCGTCCGCAGCATTGTAGGGCGCTACCTGGAACACTCCCGCATCTACATCTTCGGCGCGGAAGATCCGGAAATGTACATCTCCTCCGCCGACTTTATGACACGCAATACGATCCACCGGGTGGAAGTAGCCGCACCTGTCTACGACGAGGATGTAAAAATACGAATCCTGCACATTTTCCGGACTCTGATGGCGGACAATGTCAAAGCCCGCGTCCAGCTCTCCAACGGAGAATATACGCGAGCCGCTGCCGGGGGAGACCCCCTCTGTGCACAGGACTATTTTCAAAAAACCGGAAATCGCTGATAAGACAAATATAAGAATTCATTCATATCCCGGCAATACATCTGCGATATGATTAACAGGAAACCCAGGAACATCAGATATCACTCAGGAGATGCCATATGGATAAAAAAAGATTTTTCTCAACAACCGGATTTGCTTATTTTGTACTGGTCATTCTATGGCTCGGCGTGCAGATACTGTTAAGCACCATCATTCAGGCTGTCGCACCGGGAAGCATTTACCGCTACCCGGTGCTGTTGTGGCTGCTCTCCTCTGTTCCTTTGTATCTGGCAGGCATGCCGGTATGCGCGCTGATCATGCAGCGTCTTCCGGCCATGGAACTTTATCAAAATCGGATGACCGGGAGAAACTGGTTTTCCACCCTCTGCGCAGCTGTCTTCATCTGCTATGCCGGAAACCTGATCGGGAACGGTGTAAGTTCTCTCCTAAGCCGTTTAACCGGTATGGAAATCACCTCCTCGGTGGATGAAATGCTAAGCAGCGGGAATCTGGGCTATGTCTTTCTTTTTTCCGTCATACTTGCTCCTCTTATGGAGGAACTGGTCTTTCGAAAGCTACTCATCGACCGAGTCATCGTCTTCGGCGACCGCACGGCCATCCTGCTGTCCGGATTGTTTTTCGGCCTGATACATGGGAATTTTTATCAGTTTTTTTACGCGTTCGGCCTGGGCTGCCTTTTCGCTTATGTATATATTCGAACCGGCCGGCTCGGGTACTGCATTTCCTTTCATATGGCAATCAACTTCCTGAATGGCTTTCTCTCCTCGGTCCTGCTCGAGAAAATTAATTATTATGATTGGATAAACAGTGGTTCTTATGATTATATGATAACATCCATTTTCTCCCATTTCGGAGCATTGGTCGGAATAATTTTTCTTTTTATCCTGCTTTTCGGCATGGCGGTTGCGGGACTGGTCATCCTGATCATGTCCAGAAGGAATATTGAACTCCGCTCTGCGGAATATGAGATGCCGGCGGGAGAAACGTTCCGCACAGTCTTCGGGAACGCGGGGGTGATTCTGTTCGTGATCAGCATTGTGGTGCTGTTTATACTTAATATTATTCCTTGAGTTTGTGGACGGATATGCCAAGATGCTAAATACCCTTATAAAACAAGGCTGTCATAATCATCTGCGTTGATGACTATGGCAGCCTTTTTAATCTTTACATATTGATTCTTTTTACTTCTTCTTGCAGCTGCCGCCTTTACAGCCGGAGCAACTGCCGCCTCCGCAGCCGGAGCAGCCTTCCAGACAGTTTCCGCTGCAGCTGATTTTTCCTTTATGATGGATCTTATCATCCAGCAGATACCAGACGTCCAGCCCGACGATTGCAAACACGATAATCGCAACAATTACTGTACTCATACGCTCCTCCTTTCTTTCGGATGCCGTCGATGTGACCAGCATCTGCAGCATCTATCCGCGGGACTAAAAAGCCGCTTCAGATATATCAGTCAGATTCATCTCATTACTTTTTAAGCAGCCACTGTATCTTTCTTCAGATACGGGTTCGGTCTTACGATCATGTAAATGTACGCCGCAAGCATCACAAGCGCCACAACAAATCCAACCGGATGAATGGTCCCGCTGATTGCGGACCCGATCTGGAATACGATAATGGATACCGTATAAGCCAGGAAGCACTGATATCCGATCGCCGCCCAGAACCATTTTCTGTTGTTCATCTCTCTCCGGATGGCGCCCATCGCCGCAAAGCACGGAGCACACAGGAGGTTGAAAATCATAAAGCAGAATGCGGAAAGCGGAGTATATGCCGCCTGCAATGCTGCCCAGATTTCTGCGCCGTCCTCTGCGACTTCGTCAAATCCGCCGTAGAGAATGCCGAAGGTACCGACAACGTTCTCTTTCGCGATCAGCCCGGTTACCGCTGCCACTGTTGCACGCCAGTTGCCGAATCCCGCCGGGCGGAAGATGATGCAAACAGCGTTGCCGATCGCCGCCAGAACTGACTGATCCGCGTCCTCTACCATCGCAAATCCCGCGTCTGTCATGCCGAATCCCTGGAGGAACCAGATCAGGACAGTTGCTGCCAGAATGATGGTGCCTGCTCTCTTAATGAAGGACCAGCCCCGCTCCCAGGTGGGACGGAGAATTGAGCCGATGGTCGGGACATGGTATGCAGGAAGCTCCATAACAAACGGTGTCGGTTCTCCTGCGAAAGGTTTTGTCTTCTTTAACATTATACCAGAAATAACGATTGCCGCAATACCAATAAAATAAGCAGAGACAGAGACCAGCGCCTGATGTTCCGGGAACATAGCGCCCGCGATCATGGCGATGATCGGCATCTTTGCGCCGCAGGGCATAAATGTGGTCGTCATAATGGTCATTTTCCGGTCTTTATCACTCTCGATGGTACGGGAAGCCATGATTCCGGGAACACCGCAGCCGACGCCGATCAGCATCGGAATGAAGGACTTTCC
The DNA here is from genome assembly GCA_021204085.1 of Clostridiales bacterium. Taxonomy (GTDB): domain Bacteria; phylum Bacillota; class Clostridia; order Lachnospirales; family Lachnospiraceae; genus Eubacterium_I. The sequence goes on from JAJPZY010000030.1 coordinate 15,314, forward strand.
GGAAAGACCGAATCTGCGGAAGATTCTGTCAAGGACAAAAGCAACCCGGGCCATATATCCGATCTGTTCCAGAATCGACAGCATCAAAAACAGCAGCAGCATCTGAGGTACGAAACCGAGAACCGCGCCAACGCCCGCTACAATACCGTCGTTTAAGAGGCCTGCCAGCCACGGCGCCACATCCGCAGCTTCCAGCGCGTTGCCCAGAGCCACGCAGATGCCGTCGGCAAATACCGTATCATTTACAAAATCAGTCAGCCAGGCTCCCAAAGAGTTCATCGCCACCCAGAAAATCAGGAACATAACACCCGCAAAAATCGGAAGACCGAGGATACGGTTGGTTACGATCCGGTCAATCCGGTCAGATACGGTCATCTCGTGAAGCGCAGCCTTTTTCTGAACCGTATTTTCGCAAAGCTTATTGATATAGGAATATCTCTGGTTCGTGATGATGCTTTCCGAGTCGTCGTCCATCTCATTCTCACACTCAACGATATGATCCTCGATATGCTTCATCAGATCCGGGGAGAAATTTAACTCCTCCTGAACCTTTGAATCACGTTCAAACAGCTTCATCGCATACCAGCGGAGATTTTCTTTTGCGACTTTATCCTCAATCGACTCTTCAATATGAGCGATGGCATGCTCCACACTGCCGGTAAAGACATGAACCGGCTCCGCATACTTTACTTTCTGTGCTGCTTCCACCGCTTTCTCCGCAGCTTCAAATCCGCCCTCACCTTTCAGCGCGCTGATCTCAATGACCGCACAGCCAAGCTGGTCGCCGATTTTTTTCACATCAATGACATCGCCGTTCTTCCGTACGATATCCATCATATTTACCGCAATCACAACCGGAATTCCGAGTTCCATCAGCTGCGTCGTCAGATACAGGTTTCTCTCAAAGTTCGTGCCGTCTACAATATTTAAAATAGCATCCGGGCGCTCATTTACAAGATATGTACGGGAAACGACCTCTTCCAGCGTGTACGGAGAAAGGGAATAGATACCCGGAAGATCCTGTATGATAACCTCACCCTTATGTCCCTTTAACTTTCCCTCTTTTTTCTCGACGGTAACGCCGGGCCAGTTGCCCACATACTGGGAGCTGCCGGTCAGCTGATTGAACAGGGTCGTCTTACCGCTGTTCGGATTACCTGCCAGTGCAATTCTGATACTCATGAAAATCTCCTCTCATCAAATCTCTTTTTCATAACCGATGCGTGTTTTGCCTTACGCTTACTCTACCTCTATCTTCTCCGCGTCAGTCTTGCGGATACTTAGCTCATATCCGCGGACATTCAGTTCGATCGGATCACCGAGCGGCGCTACCTTCCGCACCATAATCTCGACACCTTTTGTGATTCCCATGTCCATGATGCGTCGCCTTGTCGGCCCTTCGCCGTGAAGTCTCTTAACCGTTGCCGTACCGTTTACCGGCACATCCTTTAATGTTTTCATAAAATCTCCTTTCCGCAATTACGTGTCTCATAAATCAGAAACCCGACAGATACGCCGAATCCATCATCCGCGCTCAGATCATGATTCGGTTCGCCATCGTCCTGTCGAGCGCGATCCGGCTCTCTTTTACCTGGATAATCAGATTACCGCCCACCTCGCTGACGACCTTTACAGTTTCTTCCACTACCAGTCCAAGTTCTGCCAGATGCTGTCGGATCTCATCCTTTCCGGTTATTTTCTTAATCTCGACAATCTCTCCGGTCTTTGCCATAGATAAAGGCATCATTATAATCTCCTCCCGGTTAGTTCCCGACAATTTCTTTTGTAAAACACTACGTATAATTAGTGGTTTGCAATGTTGTTTGTAAGAAGCTATTTGAAATTAGCTTTGCTCAATATTTTTTATATTGCGCTACATCTTGTTAGAATTTTCTAACCTTGACAAAAAGGAGTTTATCACCGCTAACGTTTAATGTCAAGGCCTTCCGGATATTTTTTAAAAATATAGTTAATAGGATTTTTATATTCTGGCCTTTATAAAAACAAGGTCTTTCCTATGAAACAAAAAAATTCCCCGTATGCCAACCATACAGGGAATAAAACATTCTATTTCACAACTCAGGTAAGACTATTCCGCCCACGGCCGAATCCGGTAAGTGACTCCGATGCTGTCACAGATTCTCTGACACTCCGCTTCCTCCTCGTGTGTGATAGTAGTATCTACCGTAGATAAGATCACCTGAGGCACATGCTGTTTGCTGCGTTTTGCAAAATCCAACATCGCCTCAAAGGAACCGGCGCCAAATTTGCTGCGCACCAACTCCTGATAACGCTCCGCGTTCGGCGTATTCAGGCTGATGGAAACCACATCAATCAGGCCTTCAAACTCCGGTGTGATATCGCGTTCCCAGATCAGGTTGCCCATTCCGTTCGTATTTATCCGAATCTTTGTCCCAAACGTCTTCTTCACGTATTTTGCCACCTCAAGCAGCACCGGCAATGCTTCCGTCGGTTCGCCAAAACCGCAGAAAACAAATTCCTCGAACCGGCTCATATCAAATTTATCAAAAGCAGCGATCACTTCCTCAAGAGAAGGCTCCCGCTCCAGCCAGAGGCTGTCCGACTCTCCCACGCAGTCCATCGTCTGCCGCAGGCAGAACACGCACGCGCAGGGACATTTGTTTGTCAGATTCGCATATAAACCGTTGTGTACCTTGTATAAAATTTCCATCATTTCAAAAGCCTCCTTACTCTTTTTGTTTTACCAGCCGCGCCAGATGCTCCTCAAAACATACGCCGTCCGTCAGCGGGATATCCTTCTCAATAGAAGTGATGATTGACCGCTTGATGAACCCCGACGCGCGCTTTACGGAATCCCCAAACGGAACGCCGTTCACCGCATCCGCCGCCAGAATCGCTGCAAAGATATCTCCGGTTCCGGAGCGGGAAGTCCCGACTCTGTGGGTCCTCCGCACTTTGACCTCATTTCCCTTCTCATAGCACAGATTTGCCACGAAATCGCCCTGCGGGATGCCGGTAACCACGATCTTTTCCGGTCCCATTGCGCTTAACTTTTCCGCCATGGCCGTGATTTCCGCAACCCTCCATTTCTCCTTATAGGGCGTATCCGTCAGAATACAGGCCTCCGTCAGATTCGGGGTTAAAATATCTGCATACTGCACCAGCTGACGCATCTTCCGGCACATCTCCATCGTATATGTTGCATACGGTTTCCCGTAGTCGCCCATAACCGGATCAACGAGAACAATAGTTTTCTCCCCGGTAAACTTCCGGAGAAACTTCTCCACCAGCTCAATCTGCTTCACAGAACCGAGAAAACCGGTACAGATCCCGTCAAACTGAAGATCCAGCTTCTTCCACTCCGTCATATATGGTTCCATTTTGTCTGTATAGTCATCAAAAAAGTAACTTTCAAAACCTGTATGATCGGAAAAAATCGCCGTCGGAAGCGGGCAGCACTGAATCCTCATCACGGAGATGATCGGCAGCGCCACCGCAATAGAGCAGCGTCCAAAGCCGGAAAAATCATTAACTACGGCAATTTTCTTCTGATTATTATGTGATTCCATATCTTTCATTCCTGTATTACTCTTCTTATCAATACTTCTTTTTCCGCATCGCGCCCTTCCATGTCGGCGGATAAACCAGAATCAGCAGCGGGAACAGCTCTAATCTGCCGGCCAGCATATCAAAAATCAGCACATATTTACTGAAATTTGAGAAAAAAGAATAGGTCGCCGTCGGACCCACCAGATTCAGACCGGGTCCGATATTGTTAATCGTAGCCGCAACAGCTGTAAAGTTTGTTATAAAATCCACGCCCTCCAGAGACAGGCAGAACATGGATATGACGTACAGCGCGGCAAACGTGAGCAGATAGACATGAACCCCGCGGATCACACCCTCATCCACGGTCTTTCCATCCATCTTTACCTTATTTACACTCTTCGGAAACAGATACGTTTTCAGTTCGCGGAGAATGGTTTTTACCATAATGATAATACGGGAAACTTTCAGTCCGCCGCCCGTACTCCCCGCGCAGGCACCGAAAAACATCAGCAGCACCAGAAGAAAGCGGGATGTCTCCGGCCACAGGTCAAAATCCACTGTTGCAAAACCGGTCGTCGTAATAATGGATGCGACCTGGAATGCCGCCGTCCGCACATTTTCCTCAAACGAAACCAGCGTATCATAAATGTTTGCCGTGATAACCGCAGTCGCTCCGATTACAATCACAAGATACCATCGGACTTCTTCCATATGAACTGCCTGCCGCCATTTTTTTAGCAGTATAAGATAATATGCGCTGAAATTAACGCCGAATGCCAGCATAAAAATAGTGGTAACCCACTGCAGATATGGAGAGTAGCTTGCCATACTGTCAGCCTTTACTCCGAATCCGCCGGTGCCGGCCGTACCGAAAGCGGTCGTTATCGCATCAAAAAACGGCATTTTCCCAGCCATCAGAAGCACAAGCATCAACACCGTCAGCCCGATGTAGATCTGATATGAGATTCTGGCGGACCGCATCACCTTCGGAACCATCTTGGAAACGGAAGGACCCGTACTCTCCGCCCGCATCAGATTCATGTTCGACCCGCCGCTCATCCGGATCACGGCAAGGAGAAATACCAGAACTCCCATGCCTCCCATCCAGTGGGTAAAACTCCGCCAGAACAGCATGCAGTGCGACAGAGCTTCCACATCATCCAGAATCGTCGCCCCGGTCGTTGTAAATCCGGAAACCGTCTCAAAAAATGCATCGGTAAATGAAGGAATCTCCCCGCTGATGAAAAAGGGAAGACATCCCACAAGACTGATCAGGATCCAGCTTGCAGCCGTCGCCACACAACCCTCACGCATATAAAAAACCGTGCTCTGCGGTTTTTTCCGGACGATCAGATAGCCCACAGCCGCACTGCAAAGACTGATCACCAGAAAAATCCAGGTACAGGGCTCCCGGTAAATAAGTCCCACGACCCAGGGCAGGAGCATAAAAGCTCCTACTATGACTAATATCCATCCGAGTATATATCGAATAATTGATTTATTCATGATTGCGCCATCTCCCGTCCCTACTGCAGAGCATCATCAATACAGTCAATACCCGTGTGCGTCGTCACCAGGATTACCGTATCACCGGGCTGGATGATATCATGGCCGCGCGGAATAATAATCTTCCCCCTGCGGTTAATGCAGGTGATCAGCATCTGATCCTTCAGGCGCAGATCTGCCAGCGGTATACCCGTCACCCCGGACTCCTCCGTCACCAGGAACTCAATCGCCTCCATCCGGTCGCTGAACAACTGCACCAGCGTTTCAATATCGCCGTGCATCTGGGCGGTCTTTGTGCGCACATAGGCCACAATTGCTTCAGATGTGATATACTGCGGATAAACCACGCTGCCAAGATCCAGACTGTCGATCACACTGCGGTAGGTAGCCCGACTCACCTTCGTCACCAGCTTCGCGTTGGATACCTCCCTCGCGTGAAGCGTCATAAAAATATTTCCCTCATCAAAACCGGTCATCGCCACGACCGCCTGTGCCGTCTCAATCCCGGCTTCTCCCAGCAACTCTTCATTGCCGGCGTCGCCGTTAATCACGATCGCATGTGTAAGCAATCGGCTTAAAACCTCACAGCGCTGCTCATCCTGCTCTATAATCTTCACGGTAATCCCCGCCTCAAGCAGGAGACGCGCCAGATAATAGGAACTGCGGCCACCGCCCAGCAGGATGGCATCCCGCACCTGATGCGTCTGAAATCCGATATCCCGCAGGAAACTCCTTCCCTTACGGAACTGTGCGATAAACGCAATGACATCTCCGCCCTGAAGGACAAACGAGCCGTCCGGGATGACGACTTCCCCGTCGCGCTCCACCGCGCAGATCAGGACATCGCTTAAGTGCCCGGTGCCGAGCTCCATAATCTTTTTCCCGGTCAGTACATTCCCCTCCGGCAGTTTCACACGGATCATATCCGCCTGTCCGCCGGCAAACGTATTTACGGAAAGTGCGGTCGGCATAAACAAAATTCTGGCGATCGCATATGCTGTCTGCAGATCCGGATTAATGATCATCGCCAGCCCCAGCTTTTCCTTCAGGTAATCTGCCTCTTCAATATAATCCGGCGTCCGCACGCGGGCAATCACATCACACTTCGCCGCACGCTTGGCCACCACGCAGCAAAGGAGGTTCAGCTCATCTGAGTCCGTGACCGCGATAAGAATATCGGCCTCTTCCACACCGGCCTCTCTCTGCGTCGCAAAGCTGGCGCCGTTGCCCACCACGCCGGAGATATCATACCGGTCCGTGAGCTGCTGAATCCGCGACGGCCGCTGATCAATGACAGTAATCTCATGATCATCCGCGATCAGCCGCGATACCAGTGTACTTCCTATCTTGCCGCAGCCCACGATAATAATATGAAGCCCTTTGGCTTTCCGCTGCTTTTTTCCCACACCCATGACGCGCATATTCTTTCCCATGAGTTTATTCCCTCCATGGAGTTTCTTATAACTTTTTACCCTCGCTTCATTTTTGTTATGATGAAGCGCCGGATTGCCATTTTAGTTATGACTTTTTCACCCTCGCTTCATTATATATCTTTCCGTAAAAAAAAGCAACAAAAAAACAGCCGATGGGGTGTCAGGCTGTTCTTTTCTAAAGAGAAGGTATTTTGCTATGGGGTAGCAAAAAAAGATATAATGTATTGGGGGTTTTTACGTTATTATATTAACAAACTTTTTGATGTAAGTGTGCACAAATTTTCACTTATTTTTCACGCCTTTTTGTCATATTATACATCCGTTTTTTTCCACTTGTTAATTTTTTGTCAGTATATTTGTCAAAAAGCAATTCTCTTTTTTAAATTTTAGATTTTATTTATATTTTAAGTATTTTCTTTTTAGATTCCTTTCTTTCAAGTTTTATAGTTCTGACATAATTTGCTCATATTTCCTGTGTAGGATAAGAATCACAGAAGCAAATACGAAATATTCCTTTTGACAATCCATCGGAATCATTGATTCCATGGAAGTACATTTTCATAACTCAAATCTCCCTATGTAAAAACAGCAGCATTTTGGCTGCTGTTTTTATTTGCATTTTTCAGGGAAGTTTTAAATATTGTAACTATTCAGAACCAGGCTCGAAAATGCTGTGGGTCTGCCCCGGTTCTGAACAATCACAAAATATTAAAGGAATCTAAAATCAGCGCTGCCTTCCTTGACTTTTATGTTCTCTGCGTTATAATCGTTTAATATCAAACAGTTTAAAATTAAACTTTTTTTGCAAACAAAGAAACGGAGGTGCGCATGAAAGAAAATGAAATGGGTCTACTCCGCGGCGGACAGTTTCGATACCTGATGAACAAGCAGCTGAACGCTCTCTGCAAAAAGTACAGTCTGCGGCGGGCGGATATCGATGTAATATTTTTTCTGAAAAACAATACATCACAGAATACAGCAAGTGATATCCAGAGAAATCTTCATATTAATAAAGGATACGTCTCACAGATTGTAAACGGTCTCTGCGAAAAAGGCTATCTGACCGCAACGCCGGACACACAGGATCGGCGGTACATACATTATGAAGTCACAGAAAAAACGGCAGAAATTACCGAAGAACACCAGCGAATCTGGGAAAATCTCGGCACACGGATTTTTGAAGGCATTTCGCCCGAAGACCGGGAGGTATTCGACAGAGTCATGGCCGCCGTCTGTGAAAACATTACAGCCATGTCAGGTGAGAAAAAACACACTGAAGCACCTAAAAAGGAGTTAGAAAAGGAGTTTATATGCTGCAGTTAAAAAACATATCCAAACAATACGTCACCGGCGATCTGGTACAGACTGCCTTAGACGACGTCAGTCTGAACTTCCGTGACAATGAGTTCGTCGCGATCTTAGGCCCCAGCGGATCCGGCAAGACGACGCTCTTAAATATCATCGGCGGTCTGGACCGTTACGATGACGGCGACCTGATCATCAACGGGATTTCCACAAAGAAATACTCGGATCGTGACTGGGATTCCTACCGCAACCACACCATCGGTTTTGTTTTTCAGAGCTATAACCTGATTCCGCACCAGACTGTCCTGTCCAACGTGGAACTGGCACTCACGATCTCCGGCATCTCCAAGGCGGAGCGTCGGGAGCGCGCGAAAAAAGCGCTGGAGGAAGTAGGGCTCGGCGACCAGCTCCACAAGCGTCCGAACCAGATGTCCGGCGGTCAGATGCAGCGTGTCGCCATCGCCCGCGCATTGATCAACAACCCGGATATCCTCCTGGCTGATGAGCCGACCGGTGCCCTGGATTCAGAAACCAGTGTTCAAGTCATGGACCTCTTAAAGGAAGTCGCCAAGAACCGGATGGTCATCATGGTAACGCACAACCCGGAGCTGGCCGAACAATACGCCACCCGAATCGTCCGACTGACCGACAGCCATATCATCGACGATACCGATCCTTTTCTCGTAAATGAGGCTGCACTGGAACCGCCCACTCACAAAAACATGGGCCATTCCTCCATGTCACGTCTGACCGCCCTTGGCCTTTCCTTTAACAACCTCGGAACCAAAAGGGGCCGAACATTCCTCACAGCATTTGCCGGTTCTATCGGCATCATCGGTATCGGACTGGTGCTGTCGGTCTCCGCCGGCGTCAACAACTACATTGATACTTTAGAGGAAGAGACCATGTCGGAGTATCCGATTCAGGTAACCAGTTCCGGCATCGACATCTCCTCCATGTTTTCTTCCTTCACCGCTTCTGCGGTTACAGACACGGATGAGGAGGAGGATGGCATTTCTGTGGTTGAAATGATTTCCTCCGTATTTTCCATGATGGATTCCAACGATCTGGCTTCTTTCAAAGAATATGTGGAAAGCGGGGAGAGTGATATCTACGAATACTCCAAAGCCATCGAATATATCTACGATGTAGAACCGCAGATTTACCTTCAGGATGGGGATACGATTCACCAGGTCAACCCGGAGTCTACGCTCTCCAGCGGAATGGGGTTAAGTTCCAGCCTTATGAGCATGATGTCCTCCTATATGAGCATTAATGTCTTTTTTGAAATGCCGGAGAATGAAGATCTGTACAGGGATTCTTACGAAATCAAATCCGGACGCTGGCCGGAAAGCTATGATGAGTGCGTCCTGGTTCTCTCATCTGACGGGAGTATCAGTGACTATATGCTGTACAGCCTCGGCCTTCGGGATTACGATAAATACGAGGAAATGATCGAATCTGCCGCTAACGGCGAAAGCATAACCACGGTAGAGTATCTGGATACCTATGACTACGATGAAGTCATCGGCACGACCTACAAACTTGTCAGTGCAGCGGATTATTATGAATATGACAGCGAATATGAAGTCTGGACAGACAAAACGGATAATGAAGATTATATGCGCCAATTAGTAGAAAACGGCGAAGACATTACCATTGTCGGCGTTGTTCAGCCGTTGGAAGACGCAACAGCGGCAGCGTTGTCTGAGGGAATCAATTACACACCGGAACTAATTGAATATGTGGCTGAGCTTGCCGCTGACAGTGAGATTGTAAAAGACCAGCTTGCCAACCCGGATGTCAATATATTTATCGGAGAAAAGTTTGGTGATGATGCCGAGTTTGATCTGGAATCTATCTTTTCTATCGATGATGAGTCCCTGAACGACCTCTTTGATACCGATGCCCTCTCCGATGCCCTCTCCGGATCCACAGATCTCTCGTCTTCCTTAGACTTAAGCTCTATGGATCTCTCCAGTCTCCTTGACACCGACAGCATGAGTCTGGATCTGTCTGACCTCGATCTCGACATGGATATGTCTGATCTGGATCTCTCCTCGCTGTTGGCCGGCGTCAGTGTAAGTGATGTGTTCAATGCTTCCTCGGAGGATGTCACAGCTCTGGCGAACGATCTGCTGGCAGGATATGAGTCCTATGCGGCAGCAAATTCTGCCGCCTCCTTCACTGATCTGTCCGACGACTTCAGTACTTACTTAAACAGCAGCGAAGCGCAGACCATCCTCTCTTCCGCGATGAATGAGATTATACAGAGTTCAATCAGCGATTCCATCTCCAATCAGGACGTCTCAGGCCTGTTGGAACAGCTGACAGCGTCCGAAGACCCCAACGCGGCTCTAACCGAATGGCTTAGCGGCACGCTCAGCAATGTCACGGTGAGCTCTGACCAGCTGACTTCCATTACCACCCAGCTGGTTGCGGGGTATTCCTCCTATGCCGCCTCCAACAATATAGCCTCTGCCCAGAGCGTCAGCGACTCCTTTGCGGATTATCTTGCTACGGATGAGGCCACCCAGACGCTCTCCGCCGGAATCATGGGCATGCTGGACACCGACGCCTTAGAACAGATCATCGGGACGGCTCTGCAGAGTTATATGGCATCCTATATGGGAGAAATGTCATCTGCACTCAGCGATTCCATCTCCTCCCAGATGTCGACCGCAATGAGCCAGATGACGACCGAACTGACCAATGCCATCTCCTCTTCTATGGAAGATATGATGAGTGACATTTCCGATGAACTGCTGGATTCTATGGATTTTGACGCGGAGTCCATTATGGAATCTCTCTCCGCCAACATAGACGCCGATTCCCTGTTGGAGCTCATGACTTCCATGAGCGCCGCCTCCAGCGCAAGCTATGAGGACAATCTGGCAAGTCTGGGTTATGTAGACTATAATAGTCCCACTGAAATCGATATCTATCCGAAAGATTTCGAGAGCAAGGATGAGGTTGTCGCTATCATTGATGACTACAATTCACAAATGCAGGATGCAGGAGAGGAAGAAAAACAGATTACTTATACTGATCTGGTCGGCACCATGATGTCCACGGTAACAACGATCATCAATCTGGTATCCTACGTGCTGATCGCATTCATATCGGTTTCACTGATCGTATCCTCCATCATGATCGGCATCATCACCTATATCTCCGTACTGGAGCGCACCAGAGAAATCGGTATCCTGAGGGCTATCGGCGCATCAAAGCGGAACGTTGCATCGATCTTCAACTCGGAGACCTTCATCGTGGGCCTGTGTTCTGGGCTGCTTGGCGTAGGTGTTGCCTTACTTCTCCTCTTCCCAATCAATATGGTCGTTCACAACTTTGTTCAGGATGACAGCGTGCGGGCTTACCTGCCGACACTCTACTGTGTCCTTCTGGTTGTCTTAAGCGTGGTACTGACATTAATCGGCGGGCTGATCCCGTCACGGAAGGCATCAAAAATGGATCCGGTGACGGCACTGCGGTCAGAGTAAGCACCGCGGTGATCCATACAACTGCAGAAGAGTACAGGTACTGTATTTCAAATTTCGTAAACCATAAACTGTGCAGCTGTTACATTTTTAAGCAGCCTTCAGAACCGGAAAAGGGAAGCCGATCATGGCTTCCCTTTCTTACTTAATTTGTAATTATTCAGAACCAGGCAAATTTGTAGAAAAACAGTGTCGAATGCTTGCATTCGCAAACTGGTTTTTATACAAATTTATCTGGCGAGAACGCGACAGCGAGGAAATGCATAGCATTTTCGAGCCTGGTTCTAAATATTTACCTTAATTTCATATGCTACTGTCTTTCCTTCTCTGCAGTTCCCGCAAACGCGTGGATAATCTTCGCCGTCATTCCCCAGATCGTATACTTCCCGTACTGATAAAACAGAATCTCCTCCCGCCGTTCCCTCCAGCCATACGCACGGCCGCCGTGGATACGTTCAAAGGGGAATCCTTCCTCCGGGATCACCTTCATTACCGTATGGTAAACCTCCGGTTCGTTTTCCAGAAAAAAGTCCAGCGGCACACGAAAAACCTCCGCCACCTCATCTGTACTGTATATTCCATCATAATCTTTCAGATACACGGCATACGGGTAAACATAAAGGCGGCCGGTACCGCCGCCAAACAGATCCATGAGTCCCAGCACCTCTATCTGCTCCGAACTCACGAGCAGCTCCTCCTGCATCTCCCGGAGAGCCGCTTCCCGTGTCGTCTCCCCTGATTCGACCGAATCGCCCGGCAGGCAGATATCCCCCGGTTGGCTGTCAATCTCCGCCGACCGCACCTCAAAGAGGATGTCATACCCGCTCTCCGTCTCTATGAGAGGGATACAGACTGCCGCTTTTTTGCTCTCCGGCAACCCGATGACGGTAGGCTGATGCTGTCTTAAAAACTTCAGGTCTTTTCTCATATATCCTGCCCTATTCTGTTACTATTCACAGTCCTCTCAAGTTACTCAAAACACGCGCTTTCACTTATATTCCCGCTAAGGCTCACCGGTTCCTCCCGTAAAAATATGTTGCGAAAAAGATCACGGATGCGATAATCACGATCATCGGCCCCGTCGCCATATCCGTGTAGTAAGAGATTACCAGTCCCAGTATTCCCGAAAACATGGAAAAAATCACAGAAAACAGATGATATTCCCGAACATTCTCCGATATATTTCTGGAAGACGCCGCCGGAAGGATCAGCAATGCATTGATCAGCAGAATTCCAACCCACTTGATTGACAGCATCACAACCAGCGCAACAAAAACCGAAAATAAGTTTTCAATCCGGACAATCTTAAACTGCCGGCTCTTCGCCAGCGTACGGTTCAAACTGATTGCCTGCAGCCGGTTATAGCAAAATACCCAGAAGATGAGCGTTGCCGCAAAAATCAGGATCAGATAAAAAATCTCCCGCTTTGTAATGCTCAGCACATCTCCCAAAAGCAAACTGGAATATTTGCTGAAATTCCCGCCTCTTGACAAAATCGCCAGTCCGACGGCAATACAACAGGAAGAAAAAACAGAAATAACCGTGTCCATGGACGCGGTGTTTCTGCTCATGATCCAGTTTAAGAGGAGTGCAAAAGCAATACCGAAAAGCACCATCGACAGGCTTGTATCTGCAATTCCGCAGATCACGCCCACAGCGATGCCCGTCAGCGCCGAATGCCCGAGAGCATCCGAGAAAAAAGCCATCTTGTTATTTACGATCATCGTCCCCAATATACCGAACAGCGGCGTAATGATAAGGATAGCGATGAACGCATATTTCATAAAATCATATTGAAAAAATACCATATCTTTTACTAACTATGTCAGATAATTCGTCTGAATTACAATCACCGCGATTAATAACAGTATCATACCCGTGACACGATGCATCGCCTCATCCGGTATTTTATTTGCCAGTTTCGCGGAATACTGCGCAAATATAAATGTCAGTATAATGCACAGAACCAACGCCAGTATATTCTGCGGCGCCTCTATGACAAAATGCGTCGCCGCGCCGGTAAAAGCAGTGAATGTCATAATAAACACACTGGTCCCGACCGCAGTCTTCAGCTCATATCCCATAACGATCGTCAGGACGAAAAGCATCATCATGCCGCCGCCCGCGCCCAGGAACCCGCAGATAAAACCGACAATTCCTCCCGCAGCCATAATCTGAAGGTTTTTCTTCTGATCCGGAATCAGTTCCTGCAGCTTTGTCGGCTTATTATTCGGCTTAATCAAAAACTGAATTCCCAGAAACAGCGTCATACAGATGGAGATAATACTCATCGTACCGTTCTCCACCGTACTGGAGACCTTGCTCCCGATAATTGTAAAGTCGAGGACAAAAATAATCATGAGAGCCGCGTCTTTTATATTAATATTCTTATTCTTTGAATATGTATACGCGGATACGCCGCTGGCCAGCACGTCGCTGGCAAGCGCAATCCCCACCGCCTCATACGCCGGCATTCCGACAAAAGTGGCCAGCATCGGCGTAATCACTGTCGCCGCACTCATTCCCGCAAAGCCGGTTCCGATACCGGCGCCTGCGCTTGCAATGACGCAGACCAATATAGTTTTTAAAATCGCATTCATACTGCTTACCCGTTATCTGTCAAGATCATTGCGTATCTTCATACGGTTCAGCGCCCGCGCCAACTGCGCCTGCGCAGAACGGTATTCCCAGATCTGTCTCTTTTGGAGCATCACTTCCCGGGCTGCATCCGCCACCCGTCTCGCATTGTTTACATCAATCTCCTCCGGATGCTCCGCGGTATCCACCAGCACCAGCACCTCGTTATTTTCCACTTTGACCATCCCGTCCGAGACTGCAGCAATCTGAAACTCCTCGCCGGGAACCTTCCAGGAAAGCTTTCCCGGATAGACCGCCGCAATCATATTGCTGTGGTTCGCCAGTATCCCGTAACTGCCTTCAGAAATCGGAAGAATCAATGACTCACACGGTCCCTCATAGAAAAGACGGTCAGAAGCAAGAATTGACAACTGAAATGTACTCACGCAGCATCATCCTCCATCTGTTTTGCTTTCGCTTTTACATCGTCAATCGTTCCGACATTATAAAAAGCTGCTTCCGGATATGCATCCATCTCTCCGTCCACAATCGCCTTGAAACCACGCACCGTCTCCGCCACAGGCACATAGACACCGGAAACACCGGTGAACTTCTCTGCCACATGGAACGGCTGTGCCAGGAAACGCTGAACCTTTCTCGCTCTGGCAACTACCAGTTTATCCTCTTCTCCAAGCTCATCCATGCCTAAAATTGCTATGATATCCTGCAGCTCATTATATTTTTGCAATATCTCCTGCACTTTTCGTGCTACATCGTAATGTTCCTGTCCGACAATGTCCGCTTCCAGAATGCGGGAGGTGGATGCCAGCAGATCTACCGCCGGATAGATTCCCTGCTCCGCAATATGTCTGCTGAGTACGGTTGTCGCATCCAGATGCGCGAATGTCGTCGCCGGAGCCGGATCCGTCAGGTCATCCGCCGGTACGTAAACCGCCTGCACCGATGTGACCGAACCGTTCTTTGTCGAGGTAATCCGCTCCTGCAGCGCACCCATCTCTTCCGCCAGTGTCGGCTGGTAACCAACTGCGGAAGGCATTCGTCCAAGCAAAGTAGAAACTTCGCTTCCGGCCTGCACAAAACGGAAAATATTATCGATAAACAACAATACATCTTTATATTCTTCATCCCGGAAGTATTCCGCCATGGTCAGGCCGGAAAGGCCGACACGCATACGAACACCGGGCGACTCATTCATCTGCCCGAAAACCAGAGCAGTCTTTTTGTCAACGCCGCTTTCCTTCATCTCACGCCAGAGGTCGTTTCCCTCTCTGCTCCGCTCACCCACACCGGTAAAAATCGAGTAGCCGCCGTGCTCCATGGCGACATTATGGATCAGCTCCTGAATCAGTACGGTCTTTCCTACGCCCGCGCCGCCGAACAATCCGATCTTTCCACCCTTCGGATACGGCTCCAAAAGATCAATTACCTTAATGCCGGTCTCCAGAATGGAGGTCACCGGACGCTGCTCCTCAAAGGCCGGCGCCTTCCGATGAATCTCCCAACGCTTCTCATAAGCCGGAATCGGTTCTCCGCCGTCAATCGGCTGACCGAGGACATTAAACATCCGCCCCAGCGTACAGGTTCCCACCGGTACCTTTACCCCTGTGCCGTCGGACTGTACCTCCAGGCCGCGGTACAGGGCTTCGCTTCCCGCCAGCATGATGCAGCGCACTGTGTCACTGTCCAGATGCTGCGTCACTTCCATGACACGCTCCTCTCCGTTCACCGTGACAGTCAGAGCTTCTTTGATCTTCGGGAGCTCGCCTGCCGGAAAACTGACATCCACGACCGGTCCTGACACTTCTGTGATTACTCCTGTGCCCATGAGGCACCTCCTTTCTTATAGTCTCCCCAAACACGCTTTTCAGCCGCAGCATCACTCTGCGCATGCTTTCGCTTCTGTGCTTTCGCACCTGCCGAGACTTCCGTAATTTCCTGCGTAATCGCACCCTGACGGATACGGTTATACTGAACTGATAACCCATCCAGTATTTTCTCCGCGTTTCGGTTGGCGGCATCCATCGCCTCCATGCGGGCGCTCTGTTCACAACAGAAACTGTCCACCAGCGCTCCGTAAAGGAAGCCGGCGACTACGCTTCGAACCGCGGCAGCCAGCACCTGATCCACCGACGAGACAAACTCAAACTTTTTTGTTACCGGACGCTCTTTTTCAAATGTATCCGCAAAATACGTATGATGAAACGGCAGCAGCCGGTGTGTGATTGCCTCCCGGCTCAGACGGTTCTTCATATCGGTATAGACAACGTATATTTTTTCTACTTCACGTTCATCATATAAGGCCATCAGCACCTCTGTGATCTCCCGCGCCCACTGAATCGTCGGACTCTGCGCCGTATACAGGAAACTCTGCTCGATGGGAATATGATGTCTGGCATAATACTGACGTCCGTACTCACCCACCACAAAAAGACGGGTATCCGCATGGGAATCCAGAAGCTTCTGCGCTTCCTTGATTACTGCCTGATTATAGGAACCTGCCAATCCCTTATCCGCCGTGATCACCAGACAGGCATAAGCACCATCCAGCTTCGGCGTACCCTCCGGCGGGTAGTAATAGATGTTCTCTATATCCCCGACGGTACGGAAAATTCGTTTCACCTCCGCCCGGGATGCATCAAAATACGGATGGGATTTGTCCAGCTCCGTCTTGGCCCTCTGCATCTTCGTGGAAGCAATCAGATACATGGCGTTTGTAATCTTCTGCGTGTCCTGCACGCCTTTGATTCGATTTTTTATCTCTCTGGCACTCGCCATTTTCCGTCACTTCCTTCTGTCTGTCATAGCTCTGGACGTTAAAAGCCAGAACTTATCTTTTTTAACGAAATGACTCCTCTGTAAGAAAACCGGAATCACGCATCCTTCTCCCGGGGCTGACTTTTATATTCCTTCGTGAGCCGCAAAATCTCCGCCCGATCCTCCTCTGAGATTATACCGGTCCGGTCAATCCCGCTGCAGATATGCGGCGCATTTTCCTGTACATAGGCAATCAGGCCATATTTAAATGCGTCCATCTGAGCCAGGGGAATCTCCTGCATCTGATGGTCAAGCGCAGCTACCAGCGTAATCACCTGTTCATGCTGCTTCATGGGGTGATACTGCTTCTGTCTCAGCAGGCGCATCAACCCCTGTCCATATGTCAGCTGCCGCTTTGTCACCTCATCCAGATCACTGGAAAACTGTGTAAATACTTCAATCTCGCGATATTGCGCCAGATCAAGACGGATGGTTCCTGCCGACTTCTTCATCGCCTTTGTCTGCGCATCACCGCCCACACGGGAAACGGAAAGACCGACATTCACCGCCGGGCGCTGCCCGGAAAAGAAGAGTCCGCTTTCCAGGAAAATCTGTCCGTCCGTGATGGAAATAATATTCGTCGGAATGTATGCGGAGACATCTCCCGCCTGCGTCTCTACAATCGGCAATGCCGTCATACTGCCGCCGCCTCTCTCATCCGAGAGATGTGCCGAACGCTCCAGCAATCTGGAGTGCAGGTAAAATACATCGCCGGGAAACGCCTCACGTCCCGGAGAACGCTCCAGCAGCAGTGAGATCTCCCGGTAAGCAACGGCATGCTTTGACAGGTCGTCGTAAACAATCAGGACATCCTTTCCCTGATTCATAAAATACTCTCCAAGCGCGGTTCCCGCATAGGGAGCGATATACTGCAGCGGAGCCGTATCGCTGGCTGTCGTACACACCACGATCGAATATCCAAGCGCATCCCGCTTCCGCAGCGTCTCCACAAGCTGTGCAACCGAGCTCGCTTTCTGGCCAATCGCCACATAAATGCAGATGACGTCTTTTCCCTTTTGATTTAATATCGTATCCAACGCAATGGCCGTCTTTCCGGTCTGCCGGTCGCCGATGATCAACTCACGCTGTCCTCTGCCGATGGGGAACATGGAGTCAATCGTCAGAAGTCCGGTCTCCATCGGACGGTTTACCGGCTGACGGTCGATAATTCCCGGAGCCGCCGCCTCAATCGGACGATACTCCTGACTCAGGATCGGTCCTTTGCCATCAATCGGCGTGCCGAGTGCATCCACCACTCTGCCCAGGAAGTCTTCTCCCACCGGAATGCCCGCCGTTTTCTTCGTACGTCGAACCGGGCTTCCCGCCATGATATCCTGATCATCACCGAAAAGGATGCAGCCGATGGCATCCTGCTTCAAATCCTGTACCATGCCGCGGATACCGGAAGAGAACATCAAAATCTCACCGTATTCGGCATACTCCAGCCCGCTCACCGTGGCGATCCCGTCGCCGACCGTAAGGACTTCACCGATGCTCTCCTCGACGGGATCCGGCGTCCATGTCCGCACCGTCTCGCGCATCAGCGGAATCAGATCCTGCGCGCTGTCAAAAGCAGTCTTCTTCCACTCTTCCTTCAGCTGTTCCAGATAATACTCCGCACGGTCGAGCACTCGTTTATCCTTCATCGCTTTCACTCTCCTCTGCCATTTCCAGAGACTGACGGATCATCTTTCCTGCCAGTTCCGCAGCCATATCCACAATCTCCTGCCGTGCGGAGGAAACCATCTTCTGTCTCTCCAAATCCGCATTGTCATGAGCTTCCGTAAGGATTCTGTCCGCCTCCTGCCGTGCTGCTTCAATCTGACGCGAGGTCTGCTCCTCCGTTTTGGCAGCCGCCTGTAATTTTTTCTCCCGGATCTCCTCATCCGCGCCTGCCATCTGTGCGGCATAGGAAGCTTTTATCTCCTCTGCCTGCGACAGATTTTCCTTTGCAGCCGCGTCCATCTGACTGTAATACTCTTCCCGCTTATCCATAAATTTTTTTACCGGTTTATACAGCAGGAAATACAGGCCCGCAAGGAGAATCGCGAAATTAAACAGATGCAAAAGGATCTGTTGAATATCTATGTTCAAAGGCATCTTTCAGACCTCCCCTTACAGGACAAATATAACCAGAATTGCAACAATCAGCGCATAAATAATCGCCGTCTCCACAAAAACCAGCCCCAGCATCAGGTTCGTCTGAATCTTTCCGGAGGCTTCCGGCTGGCGGGAAATCCCTTCCACGGACTTCGCAATTGCGATACCCATACCAATCGCGCCGCCAGCGGATGCCAGACCGATCGCAATTGCCGCAGCCACCGCTTTACTGCCCGCCTCACTGGCTTCAGCCATCGCCGCAGAATCCTCAGTTTCAACCTCCGTCGTAACAGCCGTCGTTTCCGAACTGTCCGCCGTGGATGCAAATGCCACCAGTGAGAATGCCATGAACATCATCACCATCGTGAGAATCAGAATTGCTTTTTTTAATGCTTTCTTCATTATCTTTTCCTCCCTTTCAGGCATTTGCCTGTCTCTTTGATGTATTAAGTTTCAAATGTTTCTTTTTCTTTTCTTTTTTCGGCTTCGGCTCAGATACTTCTCCGTAAAACAGCGCCGTCAGCATAACCAGAACATACGTCTGAATCAATGCATGAAGTACGGTAAACAAAATACCTACAATCACCGGCAGAATAAAACTGAGCTGGAGATAATAATAGACCAGCTCCGTCACCAGAAGTCCGGAGAGCAACGCTCCGAAAAGTCGAAAGCTCATGGAAATCGGAAGGGAAAAATCCTTCAGCGTCAAAGCAATACCCTTCAGTTTATTGCCTGCGATACCTCCCGACATGATCACGCCGTAGGAGAGACATCCCATGGCAATCGCCGCATTGATATCCGACAGCGGCGCCGGCAGCGTAACGGACGCGCCCGCCGTTGATACCCACTGCAGTCCCAGCAGTTCAAACATCGTACCGATAAAGATGTAGCTGCCGGCCGTAAAAATATATGCACTTAAGAACTTATTACGATGAGGACTGTTCGACTTCGCCAGCCCGTCAAAAAAACCGACCCACAGCTCTAACAGCATCTGAAACTTCCCGGGTACGTAGGTAAATCGGGGAATCACAAAAATCCGGATACAGGCCGCAAAGATCAGAATCGCCGCCGTAACAATCATCGCGGAGAAAAACGACGGATTTACTTCCTTTAATCCGAAGAGACTGATCTTCGCCGTCTCATGAAGTACTCCGTCCTGCATAACCTCCTGAATGGTCTCGGTTTTCTCTGCGGGAGTGACCAGAAAGCTTGCGATCAAACACACCGCTGCAATCGCCAGCAAAATCAGAGTCCCCCGCTTCTGCTTTTTTTCCAGCTTGATTTTCTTTAAGGATTTCAATGGATTTTTTTTCGTCTTCTTCATAGAGATCACTCCATTTCATTCCGTTTTAAAATTGTATTAAAAAATATACATACCAAAACATATTATAATCTATTTTATAAATTTGTCAATATAAGCGAAATTTCTGTCAATATTCTCCATACGAAAATCTGCCAAAAAATACGCCCAAAACAAAGAGGTGATTGTACGTTATTCCACCTTTTACAATCACCCGAAAAATCACTTTTTGTCATATTCAGTCAGCAGGCCTCCGGCCGGATACCGCAGTGCCGGCAGCTTCGCCTACAAAATCTTTTTCTTTTTAAAAATCATTCCTTCGCCTCCCCGATAAAGTAACCGAAGCTCATCTGATCCATGGCTCCCTCCGCCAGATTGACACAGTTATTGCCCATACGGTCAATACAATTTAAAATTTTTATAAACGGCGCGGTAAGCTCTTTTTTACATTTTCCTTCCTGTACGCGCTGCATATGCGCCTGCCGCATGTCCACATCCAGATTCAGGATATTCTCATTGTTTCGAAGGATATCCGCCAGCGCCGCGAAATCACCCCGGGTCATTGCGCCCATGGATTCTTCATACATCCCGGTGATCTGCGTTAACCCTTCCTTTATTTCACGCTGGGCATCCGCAGAAAACGCATATTTCCGCTCCGCGCTTTCCTCGAGTACATCAGCCATATCCGCGGAAAGATTTCCCATTCGCGTCACATCGCTGAGGACACACAGAAGCCGCGCTGTCTGCGTCGCCTGCTGCTCCGTCAGTGTTCCGGAAGAAAAGAGTTCGGCGATATAATCGTTAATCTCTCCGTCAACGGCAACAACCGCCTCCCCGTATTTGCGGACACTCTTCAACATCTGCGTGTTTTCCTCCTGAATCACTGTGCCTATGTCGTGCAGCATGGCTTTTACCATATCGCTGCACCGCAGAACCTCCTGCGCCACAAGGCGAAGCGCAGCCGCGGGCTGATGGATGACATTTTTATCCAGATAAACCGGCGTCGCCAGATCTGCCTCGTCGGCCTTCCCGTCCGGAATAATCTTCATAACAATCTTGACTAATAGGCCGAGCAGGCATACCCAGATGACGGTCATCGTAATGTTAAAAATGGTATGGGCGTTGGCAATCTGCCGCGAAATCACATCGACTTCCGCCCCCTTCGGCGAAATATACTGGATGAATTTTGCAAACGGCTTGACAAACCAGATAAAAACCACCGCTCCGGAAACATTAAAAACCGTGTGTGCCACAGCAGTACACTTCGCGTCTCTGGACTGGCCGATCGAGGCAAGAAGCGCGGTAATCGTCGTACCGATGTTATCGCCCAGAAGAATGGGAATGGCGCCGGCCAGTCCCAGGATACTGGTCACGCCGTCCGGCCCCGCCTGAGAGGCAAAATTCTGCAGAACCGCAATCGTCGCACTGCTGCTCTGCACAACAAGCGTCATCAGGGTACCAACCGCAACGCCGAGAATCGGGATATTTGCCACCTGACCGATCAGGTTTGTGAAAACCGGGCTGGAGGCCAGCGGTTTCATCACATCACCCATGGTTTCAATTCCGAGAAACAGAAGGCCGAAAGCAAACAGCGTCTGGCCGATGTTGCGGATTCTCTCATTTTTCGTGATAAAAGCAATGATAAAACCCGCAAAAATAAATATGTATATGTAATCCGTAATCTTAAAGGCGATAATCTGCGCAGTCATGGTTGTTCCGATGTTTGCGCCCAGAATAATCGGTATGGCCTGCGGCAGAGTCATCAGTCCCGCACTGACAAATCCGATTGCCATTACGGTCGTCGCGCTGCTGCTCTGAAGTACAGCCGTGACCAGCGCCCCCGCGACAACGCCGAGAATTCTGTTTTTCGTAAGGACAGCCAGTATACTTTTCATCTTTTCTCCGGCTGCTTTCTGCAGGCAGTCGCTCATCATGTTCATGCCGAAAATAAAGATGGCCAGACCGCCGAACAGCCCAAATATTATCTTCAGTGTATCACTCATGTTCTCTTACTCCCTTCCTGAATATGCTCCTGTTCTTCTTATGTCTCTCTGATTATTACCTTCCTTTGCCTGTATTCTGATTTCGGCAACAAAATGGCAGGATTTTTTCGCTCCCTGAAGTTTAAAATATAAATGCAGGCATCCGCTGCTTTGAAGTCCTTCCCGTAGTGTTTACTTCGGGCATCCGCTACTTTGAAGCTCTCCCTGTATTGATTTCCTCCCAGTTCGTAATGGTTCCGGTAAACAGATCCGCCAGCTCCGCGGACGTAACCTCCGTTAACGGGTTTGCCCCATTCACGATCACTGCAATACCGTCGTAGGCGATAACCTCATAGTCAAGAAGCTCTTCCTCATAATCTTTCAGCTCTCTGGACGCCGCGCCGAGATCACAACGTCCCTGCATCGCGTCATTTAAGCCGGAAGTAGAATCGCTTGCCGTCACCTCTATGACTGCATGCGGATTTATTTCCATGTATTTCGCAGCCAGCTCTTCCAAAAGGGGAGTATGAAAAAAAGTCTGTAAAAGTTTAAATGTTAGGTCTTCTATGATA
>JAJPZY010000147.1:0-29836 GCA_021204085.1 Clostridiales bacterium
ATCATAGAAGACCTAACATTTAAACTTTTACAGACTTTTTTTCATACTCCCTCTGCAACCGTGGCGTGCTGTTCCAAATAATCCAGCGTGACTTCATGGCATTCCAGATAAGCCAGCCAAAGCTTTAGTTCCTCGTCTTCTATGCCTGTCAGATAAAGCTCCGCATAGGCTTCCGCTGTCGGATTTTCCATATATTCGATGAGTTTTTCCGCAGTTTCATTATCAGCTTTTGACGGATCCAGCGGCAACTCAAAAAGCGCGTTTAAACCGTCATAGTCCGGGTTTCGTGAGATTTTCCCCGTTTCCTCATCAAAAAGAAAAGATTCTATCCGCTTCGAGTAGCGGTATTCCGATACGCCGACATACACGCCGATGTCGGCAAAGCATTCCAGATTGCGGCAGGAGATTATTTCGTAAAGAACGCCTTCCTCGAGAAAGCTTCTTCCGGATCCTCCCATAGAGAACCAGTTGTAGGTCAGAGGATCATACCCGTGTATATAGGGAGAAACCAGAATGTCCGGCTCGTCACCTGTTAATGCAGAGCCATCGGCATTTTCCAGCATCACGATGAGATAACTTTCATTATAATCCATGCCATCATCTTCTACCAGACCCTCGCCGGATACCATTCCCAGAAGTGTGACGGTATAGCCGCCGCAGGTCTGAGATTCGTTGATGATGATTGCATCGTCGCTCTCAAAGGCCTCGGCAATCCCTGTATCGATAAAGGCCAAATCAACGATTTGTGAGGCGGACAGGTAGTGCCGCACAGCTGCGATGGCGGTGAAGCTGCCCGCTGCAAGAATCAGGAGGATGGCGACTGCGGCCGCCGCAGAGCGGAAAGGCCGTCGTCGGCTTGCGGCTTGTGTGTTTGCTTTTTCTAAAATGGTCTGATTCAGGCGAGAATTCGGCTCTTCCTTCGGGGAGAAGGCATTTGTCAGGAGCGTATCCATATCAGGTTTCATCAAAAAACACCTCCAATTCTCTGCGCAGCAGCTGCCGTACCTGATGCAGGCGGCTTTTTACGGTTGAAGCGGGTAAGGACAGTAAAGTAGCGATTTCTTTCAGAGACAATTGCTGTCCGTAAAGAAGGATAACCGGGATGCGGTATTTGTCCGGCAGTTTTTGAACCGCCTGCAGGACGGCTTCCCGTTCCTCTCTTATAATCGACTGTTCTTCCGGCGAAGCGTCCGGCGAGGCTGTCTCCGGAAAGACGGTTGGGTCATCCGTGATCGGTGCAATTTGCTGCCGCCGGGCGAATTTCCTCTTTTTGTTTTTCCAGAGATGGATTGCGATGGAAAGCAGATAGCTTTTGGGGTTGTGGCCGGCGTCGATTCGGTGCACGCGCTCAACAGCAGTCAGAAAAGTATCCTGATACAGATCTTCTGCTTCCTGACGGTTTTCGGTCAGGTGCAGGCAAAAGCTGTAGATGTCTTTTCCGTAAGCCTGTATCAGATTTTCCAGTTCCCCGATGGTCATAACTGCTGCTCCCTTTTTATCGTCTTAATCATAATATCGAATAATGCTGCCTGGGTCAAATATACGTGTTCCGAAATCCCAAAAGTGTTACGCCATAATTACTTTACTTTGAAAGCCCAGGCAGTGGATAAGTGAGACAGGAAATCTCAGATTTCCGTAGTCGAACTAATGTAAAACTGCCACAGGCGAACGCTGATTGGCAACTTTCATAAATAGTGATGACTGTGTAGCAGCCATTTCCGCTTAGATATAAAATAATGGAAATTAGCGCATCTATTGAGATAAATATCAATAATTCCCTGTCTGACTTCGAGAACCTGTGATTCTTCCGCCGTCCATCTCATACACCTCGTCGCAGAGAATCCGGATATCCTCCGCGTTGTGGCTGGCGAGGAGAATCAGGCGCCCCTGCTGTTTCATAGAAAGAAGCAGACTGCGAATTTCCGCCACGCCTTTTTTATCCAGCCCGTTCATGGGCTCGTCCAGAATCAGGGCGGACGGATGCTCCATGATCGCCTGAGCGAGACCGAGACGCTGCCGCATGCCTAGACTGTATTTTTTCACGGGAAGTTTCAGATTCGGATCCAGTCCGACCTCTTCCATGGCCGTGCGAATTTCGGCCTGTGTAATCCGGTTTCGGATACCAGTCAGCACTTTTAAGTTTTTCAGCCCGCTGTAATAGGAGATAAATCCCGGCGTCTCGATGATGACCCCGGCGTCCGGCAGGTAGTCTGTGTCTTTTCCGATTTGTTTCCCGTCTGAAAAGATCTCGCCTGACGTGGGTTTTACAAACCCGCAGATACATTTCATCAGCATGGTTTTTCCGCAGCCGTTATTGCCGGCGAGACCGTAGATTTTTCCGTTTTCCAACTGCAGAGACAGGTCTGTCAGAATTTGTCGTTTATTTAGTGTAAGCGAAACATTTTTTATCTCAATCATCGTTCATCCCCTTAAGCCTCATATTTTATCTCAATCATTGGTCATTTTTTTCCTGTCTCATATTTTATTTCAACCATCGGTCTTCCCTTCCGGCCTCATATTGTCCGGCTGCAGCCAGACAGCAGAAGTACAGGCCGGCGCAGCATAACAGCATATACAGATACGATATTTTTATGGGAAACACCTGCGCCCGAAGATATTCCTTATAATGAATCCATGAAATCGTGTGAGCCATCGGAAACAGCCATTTTGCGCGGACATCCGCGGCGCAGGTGATGGTTCCCATAATGATCAGAAACGCGTCTGCCAGAATCCCGGCGTATTTTCTGCTGCAGAGTGCAGACAGAAGCAGTACGAGAGCCAGCAGAAGAAAGTACACTCCCATCAGGAGAGCTGTGTGGAGCACTGCCGTGAGCAGCGTCATCTGTTGGTACAGGTTGGCAGGCAGAAGCTGTACCACATAGTCTGCCGTGCGCTCCGGATAAACCGTGAGATAGTGTGTGACTGCATGGCTGAAATCCGTCTGCCACACGGCGCTGCCCGCAATCAGAAAAACGGATGATGCAAGGAGAAAAGCCACCAGAAAAGCGGACGCTTTAACGGCAAAAAGCATCTGTCCCAGTATCCAGATTTTTTTCGGACAGCGAATCTGATAGAAGAGGTCAATACCGCTTTTTTGCGGGAAATCCGCTGTCAGAACCAGAAAAAGCGTGGGAACGATCATTACGATCAGTCCGGAGTTGCCGAGCGCAACAAACGGCTCGAAAAATGCGAGCGGCTCACCCATAAGCGCAGTGCAGTCCTTCAGCGGGCGGATAACCTGTATGTGAATAAAAACAAGCATTACTCCGAGGATGATCAGGCGGCTGCTGCGCAGCCATCGCGAGAATTCCGCGGAGGAAATGCGGCGGATGGTGCGCGTCGGCTGTATAAATTCCGCAGAGGATATACAATGGATGGCGCGCGTCTGTTGTATAGATTTTGTGGAAAAAATGTGATGAATGGTATGCATATGTATTCCTTTCTGGATATGCGTACAGTTTACTGTTGCAGCAGGTTGGCAATATGTTTTTTGATAAATACCGCAGTTTCACTCATCTTTTCCTGAGGTGAAATATATTTGCGGAGCAATATTTATTGCGAACTGCCCACACAAAACCGAAAAAGTTCGAATTAAGAGTCCATACTTTTCGGTGTAATTTTCATACTCAATGAGAACAGAACCATCAGCCCCGCGTAAGCCAGAAGCATCAGCATCACCGTGAGTGCCTAATATGAATTTGCCGACACATTCAAAATATTGTCCGGAAAAAGAGCTTCAAGAATCGGTATAGTCTCTGCGCCCACGGCCCAGGCGTCCATTTCCAGTTTAAGCAGCAGCTGTCGGCAGACATAATTCATCAGAAACGGCAGGCAGAGAAGCATGTATTTGTCACGGAAAAAGATGGCAAATCCGATACCAAATACGCTTCCGAAAATTCCGTATAAAAATGCTCCGAGAAGGCGTTTTGTTATGTACCATGCAACAGAGCCGCCGAAATACCACTCCAGATAAAAGCCTTGATCCTCCGCCGAAAAAGAGGAGAATGCCGGAAAGGCTGCCCTCATCACCATGCCGAACAGTGCATAGGCTGCCAGAAAAAGGAACCCTCCGAACAGTGCGCCGCTGATAATCTTTGCTGCACACCAGCGGAGATTGCCGGAGCGGATCAGCTGTAAGTTCAGCTGCCCGTTCTGGCGTTCGGAAGAAAGCTGCATGAGATAGCCAAAGGTCAGGAGCAGAGGCAGGAAAACGATAAGCCACGAGCCGATTCCCTGCCGCCAGAGCCAGAGGGAACTCCCTTCGATACTTTCCCGGTAACCGGCCTCAGCGCTGCTGATCATCATGAAAAAAATGCTTACCTCCGAACCGTCCGCTGCGGTTGTTCCCGTTGCGGACAGACAAAGGATAAGGACGCCCGCAATCGGCAGGAGTATGTAGGGAAGGTATAGTAGTTTTTGAAATTCCGTTTTGATGCAGGAAAGCATATGATATACTCCTTGCCGATTCTTTATAGCTTGTTAGTCATGCGATCCGTAACAGCTGACGAGCGCTCCGGTCAGCGCATCCGCAAAGATTTCCATATCTTCTCCGCTGCGCAGGCTGGTTCCGGAAAAATGCCAGCAGGGAAGCGCGTATTTTATCTCGTGCTCCGTATCTGGTTCTTCGATTTGTACATAAACCAGCTCCGCGGTTTGGATGGATGCATTGATCTGACCGGCAAACGTCTGACTCAGCAAGTCCGCAATGTCAGATATACGGATCAGGTCTGTTTCCGAAAGGAGTGCGGTCATCTCGTCGGAACCGACATAGTTGCTGTAGCAGGCGGCGATGCCGGTGCTGTCAGCAAGGTATATATGTGTTTCATCGATACTGACATAATACGATCCGCCGTAAAAATAATTCATGGTTTTCGCCTTCCAGACAAAGGGAAGGCCGTTGTATGTACGCGAAGCAGAGTAGTCATATCCGTAAACGTCACCGAGGCGAAAAACCGTTACAGACCGGAACATATTTGATACGCCGTCTGCCCAGGCAGGAAATAAGATGCCGCTGTCGTAAAAATCCTCGATCTGAGATTCGCCATCTTTAACAGAAAGTGTTCCGTCAATGAGCGGGTAGATCTCGTCCGCCATTTCTTCCGGTGTGCCGGTTTTTACTGTATCAGAAGCGTTGTCGCCAAAAGCGTCGCCGGAGGCTTTGCTGCCGTTTTTTAAATAAGAAGATATTTCTCCGGTGCTCATCGTGTTGATTCCGCCGCCTACATATTGGAGAAAAGCAGTGTCTGTGCTGATTGCTGCGCCTTCACCGTATTCCAAAGTTCCCAGCGTTTTGAGATTGTCATAAAGAGAGTAATAATCTCCGTTATCCTTTATTCCCAGACGTTCGGAAATCACTTTGACATCCGTTTTCAAATCCAGTTCGTCCTCTTTGTCTGCATAGCTGACCCAGCCTTCGATCAGGTTCCATGCTTCCTGTGCCGTGACTTCCGGTTCGGTGATGGCGAGAACCGAAAGTTCATTTGTTTCCGGGAATGTCTGAAAGGTACAGTCGGAAAAATCCAGATTTTCATATTCCGTATCGGTGAGCGAGGCAGCGTCGGATTCGTACTGCCCGCGGTAATCTGTGAGCGAAACACGTGTGTCGCTTAAAGCATCACGATAGGCGTCAATATCCAGCCAGTATTCCTGGGTGTTCTGAGCGGATGACGCTGGAGACAGAGAATCATCCGAATCAGATGTGGATAGATTGTCTGAGGCAGCAGCAGTTGATTCTGTGGCAGACAAGATTTTCGCGTCTGTATTGGCGCAGCCGCTCAGACAGGCGGCGCATATAATTGTGATGAAAAGTGTTAGCATAAGACAGCTGTTCACAGATTTCATATAGTTCCTCTTTTCCTGAGCGATTGAATGTTTTGTTATTATGAATGCGTTTGATAAGTTGCCTGATAAAACATTTCATTTATATATTGTCGTAATCAGGAGAATGGTTGAATAAATATTTTTATATAGCAAATGAAGCTCGTAACAAAGAGGTACAGACATTCCTTAATTTGTTGGAACGTGGATTCTCCATTGAGGAAGCGCAGAATATCACAGGGAGCGGGGAGGATATTGTGCGTGAGGCGCTTGAGATAAGAGGGGAAGCCAAGTCGGCCACTGAATGACTTTTTTGACGGTTTCGGATATGTAATATGAGTGCACAGAGGGGTAGCAGATGTTAGGCTAAAATGCTTATATTTTGACGCCCTTTTTTGTGAGATAAGGATAACAAGAATGTTCTACCGGCTCAGATAACCCCAGATCTGCAGCGACAGCTCATAGAGGAACAGCAAATGGGAGTCCGAAAGGTCTACCTCCAGCAGTTCTTCTATTTTTTTCATGCGATAAAAGAGGGTGCTGCGGTGGACATGAAGGTATTCCGCGGTCTGTGTGACATTTCGGTTGTGTGTCAGGAAGGCGCGGAGTGTAGTGATAAACTCTGTATGGTACTCCCGGTCATAGTCCCGCAGCTGAAAGATGTGGTGGTGGATACCGGTCTCCAGTTCTTCGTAGCTGCATTTGGAGAAAAGGTAAAAAGGCAGCGCCTCCGTGCTGAAATAGATCAGCTGGTCCGGGCTGTTTAAGTCAGAGAGTTCCAGAGTGTGCTGTGCCTGCTCATAGAAAATACTGATTTTCAGGATGTCCGCGAATGGCTGGCTTAAGCAGACCTTCAGGTGATTCTGCAGGGCAAACTGCGCCAGCGGACGGATCAGGTCGGGCCGCAGAAGGACAGGGGTATCCTGATTCATAAGAAGTACTATATTGTTTTTATATACGACGGACATGCTGCCGGGGTAGGTATTGCGTAGGGAGGCCATCTGCCGCTCATTGAAAAGTTCGCTGTTGTGCGGCTCACTGCAGTAAAGGATGGCGAGACAGAAAAACTTCCCCAGATGGCGGTTCAGGACTTTGAAACGGGATTCGATCATTGACAGATTTGTGAATCGTCCTTCAAGCAGGTCGGTGAGAAAGGTCTCATACTGAAGCCCGGTCTGGTGAGCAAAAAAGTCGTGCTTCTGCATCTCCACGGCACAGATATCCGAGATGACGGAGGTCAGCCGCAGTTCATGCTCGGTCGCATCGGCTTTGCCGGGCAGGCAGACCGCCACATAGCCGGACATGACGTGCTGGATGCGGATCGCGCAGAAAATCCAGTTTGTATCCGGATGGTCTTCCGTCCGGATGAAAAATGCCTGTGTGTGCTGATAGATCTGCTGTTCAATCTGCAGGCGGCGGAGGCTCTCTACCTCCTGCTCGCTTAAGAAATCTCCGGCGTCACTGCTCTCTACGCCGAAAGGAAGCTCGCGCATCATCGGGGAGACGGCCAGCATGGTATAGCCTGCGTCCAGAACAGAGACAGCGCGGCCGAGAAGATTTTGTGCATAGAGGACAATGTCAGACAGGCCTTTTCCGACATAGAGAAGATGGTAAAGTTCATTTGTTTCAAACTGAATCTGCTCTTCGAAGCGTAGGCGCTGCAAAATGTCAGAAAAGAGCTGTTTTATATCCGTGATTCCCTGTGCAAGAATCAGGGGAAAGGGCAGTTCCTGTGTCTTATCCGTGAGAATGAGTGCAGGCTCTGCCAGCTCCAGAATTCGTTCCTGCAGGTGGTGATTTTTCAGTGTATTTCTGCCGTTGACAAGATAGAGCGTTTCTGTGTCCGGCACCGTATCCGTGGTCAGAAACTCTACCCTATTTACCATGCGGTCCGGGGTGTGGACGGATGAAAAACTGATGTTTTCGGTTTCTCTGATTTTTCCCAGTAAATCATTTAATCTGATCATGACGGTTCCTCGATCTTTTAAGCGGAAGTAGGCGTGATCTTTGGCTGTTTCCGCTTCATATGTATAAAACAGTTCCTTTTACCGGCATTCAACATTTGTTGAAAATAAAAATGTTAAAACCATGATGTTTCAACATCCGTAGGAGGTAAATCTGGCTTTATTATGTTATAATTTTATCAAGAAGTCAACAGATGTTGAAAATAATTGAACTTAGGAGGAGGCAGTTATGGCAGTCATTACGATTGACGACGTCCGCCTGACCGTGGCGGACAATGCGAATGTGCTGGAATGTGCCCTGCAGAACGGCATTTACATTCCGCACCTGTGCCATCATCCGGATCTTCCGGAGAATGGTTCCTGCCGCATGTGCATTGTAGAGGTAGACGGTCAGGAGGGCGTTACCCCGTCATGCACATTGCGTGCGAAAGATGGTATGGTGATCCACACGAAAACGGAGAAGGTCAACAAACTGAGGACGCTGGCGCTGGAGCTTTTGCTGGCGGGACATCCGGAGGATTGCTCTACATGTCCGAAGTACGGCAACTGCGAGTTGCAGACGTTGATTCAGTACATAGGTGCCAACAACGCGCGTATGCGTGTCCGCAGCAAGGGAATTAAGATGAATGAGGAGAACCCGCTGCTGACCCATGACATGAACCGATGCGTGCTCTGCGGCCGTTGTGTCCGCGCCTGCAACAATCTGCGCGGCGTCGGCGTTTTGCAGTATCAGAAGAAGGATATGGAGACTTATGTCGGCACGCTTCATGAGAAGCTTTTAAAAGATGCCGACTGCAGATTTTGCACCGCGTGCGCGGAGGTCTGTCCCACCGGCACCATTCGTGACAAACTGCAGCTTCTGACGACGAATGTGAAAAAAGAGGATGCGCTGGTTCCCTGCCGCTATGCATGTCCGGCTCACACCGATATCCCGCGTTACGTCCGTTTTGTAAAAGAGGGCGATTATGACGCTGCCGCGGCGGTTATCCGTGAGAAGGCGCCGTTCCCGCATACGCTGGGACTGATCTGCACGCAGGCCTGTGCGAAGGAGTGTAAGAGAAACGAAGTCAGCGAGGCGATGTCCATCCGAGAGATCAAGCGCTATGCTGCGGAGCATGACACCGGCTCTTACTGGAAGGGAAAAGGAAAACAGCTGGCAGACACGGGAAAAAAGGTCTGCGTAGTCGGCGGCGGTCCTGCCGGTCTTACCGCTGTATATTATCTGCGGAAGCAGGGACATGCAGTGACAGTCAAGGAAGAGCTTCCTACTGTCGGCGGCATGATGTCCTACGGCATCCCGGCTTACCGTCTTCCCCGTGAGGTGGTGGCTAATGAAGTAAAGGTCATTACAGACCAGGGAGTGGCATTGGAAACCGGCGTTCGGATTGATAACCCGACGGAACTGTTAAAAGAGTATGACGCAGTCCTGATGGCGACCGGCAATCATATGGGCGTCCGTCTCCCGATTCCGGGCAAAGATCTGGAAGGCGTTCATGTAAACATTGATTTCCTGCGGAAAGCAAGCATGGGAATCGAGACCGGCATCGGCAAGCATGTCATCGTTCTCGGCGGCGGAAACGTAGCATTTGACTGCGCGAGAACCGCGAAACGTCTCGGGGCGGAGGAAATCCACCTGGCCTGCCTGGAGGCGCGTGAGGCGATGACCGCGGACGACGAGGAAATTGAACAGGCACAGGAGGAAGGCATTTTCGTTCATCCGGCGCAGACATTTGAGCGGATTACCGGTACCGATCATGTGACCGGCGTAGACTTCATGAACGTAAAGCGGTTTTACTTTGATGAGAACCGCAGAGCAATTACGGAAAAAGAGGAAGGTTCCGAGCATCATATTGACGGCGATACCGTAATCTTCGCTACCGGCCAGTGGTCTGAGCTGACAGAGGCATGCGGACTGCAGCTCGGAAAGGCCAACAGCATTGTGGTAGACCAGAAGACGATGGCCACATCTGTGGAAGGTATTTTTGCTGCGGGCGATGTGACATACGGCACGAAATCCGTCGTGCAGGCGATTGCATCCGGCAGAGACGCGGCGTCCCAGATTGATCTTTATCTCGGCGGCGACGGCGACATCAGCGAAGTGCTGGCGCCTGAGCAGCATGCGGATCCGTACATCGGAAAGTCTGAGGGATTCGGTTATCTCACCGCTGCGAAAAAGCAGGTGCTTCCGGCTGAGGAGCGGCAGGACAACTTCAAACCATTTGATTTCGGTATCTGTGACAGCGATATCTGCGGAGAATCCAGCCGCTGCCTGCAGTGTGACTTAAGGCTGCAGATACATCCTTCCAGATTGTGGACAGAGTATTCCAATGAGCAGAAGGAGGTGCAGGAATGATGAAAGCATACGAAAATGCGGCGGCCATGAGCGCAGAGCAGATCATTGCGAAAATCGCTGAGGAAGGCTTTTTGGAATTTGGAGTAGATCGCACCCCTGTGGCAGACAAGTGGAATCTGGTCAATGAGGAGCGCGAGTTTCAGACGAACCCGATCCGTGTCGTGGCGGGATTGAATAATTCCGATATGAATGGCGCACTCCTGGCTATATTAAAGGAAAATACGGACAAAGTTCTGGCAGGAATGCAGATTGCTTCTCTGGCTGTGAATGCGGCGGAGAGATACCTGTATCTTCCGGATGGCGAGGAAGCCTATGCCAAAGAGCTGGAGGAAAAAGCGGCAGCCTGCGGCGTTCAGATACAGCTCGGGATTGTAAATGTCCGCGAGAGCCGCGGGGGCGCGTTCCATCATTTTGAGACGCTGGCTGCAATCACGGATATTTTCGAGGGAAATTACGAACCCTGTACATACATGGCGGTCTGCAAAGACGGTGAGACCGGTCCGCTGACAAAAGTTCCCTACGGAACAAATGTAGCAGATCTGGTCGGAGAGACCGATGCAAAAGCAATCACAATCGGAACGAAACTGTACGATGCGTCCACCGCTCTTTCCATGATTATTGAAAAAGAGACCCAGATTGGAAACGGTGTGATCACACTCTACGGTCCGAAATGCTGTCTGATTCACGAGGCGGAGCAGATGCTTCTGGCTGAGCGGAAGCACAGCTGCGGGAAATGTACCTTCTGCCGTGAAGGTTTGATTCAGCTTCATACCATGGAAAAGGAAATCACTCTGGGCCTGGGTAAAAAGAATTTCCCGGAAATGCTCTCGGAGATCGGCGAGGCGATGACGTTTTCCACGCCTTGCAGCATGGGCCAGACGGGTGCGGATTTTGTCCTCGGAACACTGAAGTATTTTGAAGATGAGTACACGGATCATATCAAGAAGAAAAAATGTGCGAATAATGTCTGCAGCGCCTTTATGAGCATTTACATTGACCCGAATGAGTGTCAGGGCTGCGGCGAATGTGCGGATGTATGCCCGAAGGAAGCAATCGAAGGAAAGTCCGGCTATATTCACATGATTGACGAGTTTGAGTGTGATAAGTGCGGAAAGTGCCTGGAGGTCTGCGGGAATGACGCGATCATTCAGACCGCCGGCCGTGTGCCGAAGCTGCCGACAAGGCTGACGAAGGTAGGAAAATTTAAGAAGCGCAGGTAGGAGTGTACTTGGGGCGAATGCCCCGGTTGTTATCCTTATCATTTCAGGCAACCGGGGCATCCTACATGAAGGTAAGTTGCTGGCTCTGAAGATAAGTTAGTATATAGTAAAAAGTGTGAGTTTTCCCTGAAAATCCAGAAAGGTTGGAGTTCGGGTTATAAGCTAAAAATTAAGATCGGAGGAAATGAAACAATGAAGACTATGGAAACAGATGTAATTGTAGTGGCGGCAGGTCCGGCAGGCTTGGCGGCGGCAATCACGGCAGGTGAGAATGACCTTGAGTGCATCGTGTTTGAGAAGTCCAACACGACCGGCGGTGCAGCGAACATGGGAATGGGACCTCTGGGAATCGGCACGAAGCAGCAGAAAAACAGCTTCTGCGATATCTCGGTGGGCGACGCTTTGAACCGTCACATGCAGTACACGCATTATCGCGTAGACAATGATCTGGTGCAGACTTATTTCAACAAGTCCGCAGACACCATTGAGTGGCTGGAGGACATGGGTGTTGAGTTTGCCGGATGCTTCCGTTACTTCCGTGAGTCAGAGGCGACATGGCACATTGTGAAACCGGAGAACGGAGTGATCGGACCCCGTGCAGCCGGCCCGATGGTTCGTATTATGACGGAGAAGGCGAAGGAACTGGGCGCTGAGATTTATCTGGAGACCCCGGTGAAAGAGCTGATCATGGAGGACGGCAAGTGTGTCGGCGTGAAGGCCGTGGACAAGGACGGCGAGGAGATTGAGGCGCATGCAAAGGCGGTTATTGTTGCGACCGGCGGCTTCGGTACAAACGCTGAGATGATCAAAGAGAACTTCGGCTATCATCTCTGGGAGGATTATTTCCCGTTCAACGTTCCGGGAACAACCGGCGACGGCCTGAATATGATGTGGAACGCCGGCGCGAAGAAGTTCGGCGCGAACATCGAGATGATCTATCAGCTGAAAGATAACCTGAACTGGTTCCTGCTGGATGCGGTTCTGCGTCAGCCGAACCTCCTGATCAACCAGAACGGCGACCGTTTCATGAATGAGGGGATGATGGGCAATACCACCTATACCGGAAACGCACTTTCCCTGCAGCCCGGACATTACGGATACTGCATTATGGATCAGGCAATCTTAAAGAGCTACAAGAAGAACGGCCCGGATATCTTTGATATCGTACATCCGGAGGATGCGTTCCTGGCGGTTGACGCTGAGTTTGATCGTGCCGAGGCAGAGGGATATGACGGCTTCATCCGCGCGGATGACATTGAGGAGCTGGCGGAAAAGCTCGGGATTGATGAGGAGAAGCTTGAGGATGTTCTTGATGATTACAATGATATGTGTGATATGGGCTGCGACACACAGTTCCATAAGCAGCAGGAATACCTTCATCCTATCACCGGTAAGGGCGGTTATCTGGTCGGCAAATACTATATTGCTGCATACGGCACCGTCGGCGGCGTAAGAATCAACAAGTATTGTGAAGTTCTGGATGAGGAGCTGAATCCGATTCCGGGTCTTTACAGTGCGGGTTCCGACGCGAACACGATCTACGGCGACAGCTACAATTTCACACTGCCCGGCAACACGATGGGATTTGCCGTTAACTCCGGACGTATGGCCGGCGAGGCAGTGGCGGATTATATCGATGAGATGGATGAGTAGAGAGTTGTTTCCTGATCGTATATGCTTTGCATAGTGGAAATGTGTATCATTAAAATAAACGATTGAATGAACGCCCCGGGAGGAAAGTCCCGGGGCGTTATGCATGCACAGGGGTGCGTAAGGAATCAGTTAAAGTCAAGATATAAGATATCGGTGCGGCGTCCGTTCAATAATTCGGTTATCAGTAAATTCTTTGGTTGAGCATAATGAGAAAAATGATTTATCACTTGCTTATTCCCGGAAAATTCGATATCCTTTAAATCAGTGTATGAAAGGGGAAGAAAAGCGATGAAAAATTTACTGCTTGGAACAGCGTACTATGATGAATATATGCCGTATGATCGTCTGGAAAAGGATGTCCGGATGATGAAAAAGGCGGGCATCAATGTGGTGCGGATTGCAGAGTCTACCTGAAGCACCTGTGAGCCGCAGCCCGGTGTTTTTGATTTTTCCCATGTGGAACGAGTGATGGATGCCATGGAGGCAGCGGGAATCTCCGTAATTATCGGTACTCCGACGTATGCGGTCCCGACATGGATGGCGAAGGCGCATCCGGAGGTGATGGCTGTTACGAATGAAGGGCGAAACGGATACGGATTTCGTCAGCTTATGGATATCACCAGCCCGACCTACCTGTTTTATGCGGAGCGCGTGATCCGGGAGCTGATGAAGGTGACGGCTCACAGAAAATGTGTGATTGGTTTCCAGATTGACAATGAGACCAAACACTACGGGACGGCGGGTCCGAATGTCCAGCAGCGGTTTGTGAAGTATCTCAGGGAAAAGTTTCATGACGACCTGTATGCTTTAAACCGGGAATTCGGTCTGGACTACTGGAGCAACCGCTTAAATGCCTGGGAGGATGCGGTGGATGTGCGGACGGCCTGCAACGCGAGTGTCCGCGCAGAGTTTGAAAAATTCCAGCGTTTGCTGGTCACGGAATTCCTCTTATGGCAGGCGGATATTGTGAATGAGTATCGCCGGGAGGATCAGTTTATCACGCACAATTTTGATGGTGAATGGAGGAATTATTCATACGGCATCCAGTCGGATGCGGATCATTTTCAGGAGGCGAATGCGGTAACGGTCGCCGGCTTTGATATTTATCATCCGTCTCAGGATCTTCTGACCGGAAAAGAGATCGCTTTCGGCGGAGATATCGCCCGGTCATTAAAAGGAGGCGATAATTATCTGATTCTGGAGACGCAGGCTCAGGGGTATATCAACTGGCTGCATTATAAAGGTCAGCTGCGCCTGCAGGCTTACAGTCATCTTTCCGAGGGTGCGAACAGCGTGATGTACTGGCACTGGCACTCCCTCCATAATTCGGTGGAGACTTACTGGAGAGGAATCTTAAGTCAGGATTTTGAGGAAAATGACACGTACCGCGAAGTGTGCCGGATCGGAAAGGAATTTGCCGAAAAGGGAGACCATCTGGTGAATTTAAAGAAAAAGAATGACGTGGCTGTCCTGGTCAGCAATCCGTCATTGACGGCGCTGAAATATTTTCCGGTTGAATTCCCGCAGGAAATGCATGGGATCCAGTACAATGATATTTTCAGATGGATGTTTGACACCCTGTATGATATGAATGTGGAATGTGATATCCTGTGGCCGGAGTCTGAAAATTTTGAGGATTATAAGGTGATTGTGGTGCCGGCTCTGTATGCCGCGGAGGATGCTTTGCTTGCCCGCCTGAATCGTTTTGTGGAAAACGGCGGCCATCTTGTGGTTTCCTTTAAGTCCGGATATTCAAATGAAAACAATAAAGTGCGTCCCGCCGTGCAGCCGGGGATCCTGCATGAATCTCTCGGCATCATCTATCATCAATATACTACGCCGAGAGATTCGGTTGGACTGACAGGAACGGTGATCGGCGGAGGAGTACATAAAGCGCGGAAATTTATGGAACTTCTGATCCCCCACGGTGCGGAAGTGCTTGCGTCCTATGATCATTATAACTGGAAAGAATATGCTGCCGTCACGAAAAATCATTACAGAAAAGGCACGGCGACGTATGTCGGAACCATGGTTGATGAGGAAGTCCTTGCGAATGTATTTCGCGGGGTGCTGGGTGAAGCAGGCGTTGATCTGAGTGAAGAGGGTTCCGGCGTAATCCTGCATCAGGGAACCAACGATTACGGAAAGATCGTACGGTATTATCTGAATTATTCGGCCGAAGAAAAGAAAGTGCTTTATCGATATGGGAATGCTGCGGATGTGCTGACGGGCGAGGCGGTTGATTCTATGTCCGGGTTTACCGTGGGAGCGTGGGATGTAAGGATACTGGAGGAGCAGTGATTTGACTGCTGAACCGGCAGAAGCGGAGACACGCAGTGGTTTTTCTGTTATTATTCGCAGAAAACATGGAAATCCGGGAGGTTTTTCCTTGCACGAAGATATTTTTTGTATTACTATATATCATGTAGGAATACAGGGAATATAAAGGAGGCTTTCCATGAAAGTATCGACAAAAGGAAGATATGCATTGCGTCTGATGGTTGATCTGGGAGTCCATGGCGGCGACGATCAATACATATCGCTGAAAGATATCTCTTCCAGACAGAATATTTCCATTAAATATCTGGAGCAGATCGTCACCCCGCTTCATCGTGCAGGGCTTGTCCGAAGCGTCCGCGGCGCACAGGGCGGGTATCGTCTGAGCCGCGCGCCGGAAAAATATACCGCCGGAGAGATCCTTCGCGCGATCGAGGGCAGTTTCGCACCGATTGCCTGCCTGGAGTCAGAAGTGAACGAGTGCGAACGTTATCAATATTGCCCTACCGTGGGATTCTGGGAGGGCATGTACAAGGTGATTTCCGATTATATGGACAGCGTCAGTTTAAAACAGCTGATCGATGAGCATCTGGCCAGTACACAGGGCGGCTGCGTGGAGCGATAAGAGCAGCGGGCAGCCATTTGAGAGAGAAAAAATTAAATAAAATATTATTTATGATGTAGTGAGTGCAAACGAGGAAAATACATGTTCGCACGTATTTGACGAGTGACGAATTGAATCGTGATGCAATCATGATATAAAAAACCGCCGGATTTTTCTTGACGGTTTTTTGCAATAAAAGACGGAGGTTAGCTATGGAAAAAGAGACAATTCGGGTAAAACTGGCGGAGTATAAAGGAGTAACCGTGCAAAAGCGGGAGGTTTCCGTGACGGAAGAGGAGGTTTTGTCCGAGATGGAGCGCGCGCGTACTTATGCGGCTACCACGGTTGACAAGGCAGACGGAACTGCTGCCATGGGAGATCAGGCAGTGATTGATTTTGTCGGATATATTGATGAAAAACCTTTCGAGGGCGGAGACGGCGAGGATTACCCGCTGGTTCTGGGTTCGAACACGTTCATCCCCGGTTTTGAGGAACAGCTTGTGGGTGCGAAAGTCGGCGATCAGGTGGATGTGAAGGTGCCGTTTCCGGAAAATTATCATGCGAAGGAATTTGCGGGGAGAGACGCGGTTTTTAAAGTAACCGTCAAGGCGCTTCGCTCTTCCGTTGTACCGGAGCTTACCGACGAGGTGGTTGCCAAAATCTCGCCTTGCAAGACTGTTGGTGAATTTAAAACCTATGTTGAAAAGCAGATCCGCGACTTTAAGGCAGACCGGATTTTGCAGGAAAAGGAAAATGAAGCGCTCACGAAGGTGGTAGAAGGATCCGAGGTTGACGTTCCGCAGGCGCTGGTGGATGAGCGCGCGGCTATTTTAAAGAACAATCTGCTTGTGTAGTTGCAAAACGGCGGCAATACGCTGGAGGCTTATCTGGACTATAATAACCTGACGGAAGAAATGTACAATAGTTATATGAACCAGAACGCCCTTAATATGTTAATGGGACAGGCTGTTCTGCTGGAGATTGCGAAGACAGAAGGATTTTCCTACACACAGGAAGAACTGGAGCAGGAGCTTTTCACGATGGCTCGCGGTTATCAGACTACGGTTGACAGCTTAAAAGAGATGATCGGAGAGAACGGTGTTTTGATGGTAGGTGAAGATCTCCTTCATAAACAGGCGTTGAATTTCATTACGGAGCAGAGCGTGGAGGTGTAACTCAGTCATGAGTGCCTGTGATTTTTGTGCAAACTACGTGTATGATGACGAGGATGAGGATTATTACTGCGACATTGATCTGGATGAGGATGAGATGTATCGTTTCCTGAGCAGTAACTATAAGGAATGCCCCTATTACCGTCCGGGCGATGAATACCTGGTTGTCCGGCACCAGATGTAGCGTGATAACGGAGCAATTAACTTTCATAAATAGTGATGATTTCGCAGCAGCCATCTCTACTGAGGTTGGTTATGTATGGGGGTGAGACATACCATGATGAAAAATTTCCGACTGATCTATCCGCCTGATTATGACATCGCGTCAGAACGCCGCATGGAGGATTATTCTTTTATCCACTCGCTGCAGATTGACGATATGGTGGTTATCAAACAGGAAACGTATCGGGGGTTTGTCGAGCTTCGTCTGGAAAACTATTACTCTTCCGATCCGGAGGTCCTGGATTACCGCCTGTCTGTCGTTGAGGATCTGGTAGAAAATCCGACATTGTACAAGGCGTTTACAGATTCCGTGGGTCTGATTACCAACATCAATGACCTGAGCCGGGTGATGGACAGTGATTTTTCTGTGGACAGTGCACTAAGTTCCGTTCGTTATCTGGAGATGTATCAGGAGATTGTAGAACTCTTTTCGAAGGCTCTTGCTTCCTGTGCTCTGCATTCGGAAGGAATGCGGCAGTTTCAGAAACAGATTGCGGAGATTGTTGAGGGAGAAGAGTATCAGAGCCTTTGCCGGGAACTGGCCGGGGTAGAGATGGACTTCGGCTACTTAAAGAGTGTCACGCTCGGCGTAAATCTTGATGAAAATCTGATGCCGAAGGAGGCGGGGATTCTTTCTGTCAATCAGGAACCGTTTCATTCGGGAACTGTTTTTCAGCGTTTGTTTAAAAAACCGTCCGCGGAGGGGAAGCCGTCTGCGGATGGCCGTACGCTGATTTCTTCTCTGTATCCTCTGACAAAGGGACTTCACGGGGAAGAACTGAAAGCCTTTAATCATGGAATTTCCAACTCCCTTCATACCATTTTTTCCAGGTCCCTTCGCGAATTTGAACCGCTGATTCAGAATTATTATAAGGTCAACACGGCTCCGTTTGTGGCGATGCTGGATGATATCCGGTTTCTGACCGCCGGGGTTGCTTTTATTCTGCAGATGCAGGAGCTTGGTTTTTCCATGTGCCGGCCGAAGATCGCCTCAGTAGAGGAAAAAGTATGCGAGCTGACAGATGTATACAATCCCATGCTGGCGCTGCGCGGCGTAGAGAATACCATTGTCTCGAATTCATTTTGCCTCGATGAAAACGGACGGTTTTATCTCATAACCGGTCCGAACCACGGCGGAAAGTCTATTTTTGCATATTCTATCGGGATGTCGCAGGCATTGTTCCAGCTGGGGCTGTTTGTCCCTGCAAAGAGTGCGTATATGAGTCCGGTCACAGGTATTTACACACATTTTCCGGTATCGGATGAAAACAATTACGGCAAAGGCCGTCTTGAGAGCGAGTGTGCAAGGCTGGGAGCAATTATGAAAAAGCTGACGGAAACAGACATGCTGCTTATGGATGAGTCTTTTTCCAGTACCAGCGGCCTGGAAGCCGGATATATCGCTTCCGAAGTGCTGACCGGAATCGGTGTCATCGGTTGCTGCGGTCTGTTTGTTACCCATATCCACGATTTGCCGCTGAAGGTTGGAGAATTCAATTCTCATCCGGATAATAAAGGAAAAATTGATAACCTTGTGGCACAGATGGAGGATCGGGAAAACGGGGTGCGAAGCTACCGCGTGCTGCGTATAACGCCGGACGGGTTGAGTTATGCAAGGGATATTGCTAAGCGATACGGATTGGACCTTGAGGATATATTGGGGCAGGGATAACAAAAAATATCACAATCTGTCGAAAAACACTGTACATCTGCGCGAAGATGAGGTATACTATATCTTGTGGTTACACAGGAAAAGATATTGGAGATGTTGTGGTATGACTCAGTTCGCTGAAGCGGAAAACAAAGGGCAGTATTGTAAGTTCGTACAGGCGGCGGACGGTTCATATGTATTAAAGCCGGTAAAAGTGCCGGCTCATATTATTGCAGAGCGTGAGGAGCGGATCCGCAAACGGGAAATCCGTCGCCACGCAGAGGAAAACAGAAGACGGGCAGAGTCTCTTAATGGGAGCTCTGTCTTTTTTATGGTGGTGATTTTTTCCTTTTTTGCTTTGATTTGCTGTGCGTTTCTGGCCTTGCAGAATCAGGTAACCGTTCGGTCCGCTGAGATTACATCCCTGCAGACACAGGTTTCGAGTCTGAAAGAGGATAATGATATGCTCCAGAAGCGGCTGGAGACAGCGGGGGATTTGTCAACCATCGAGGAGATTGCATCGGAAAAGCTTGGTATGTGTTATGTGAGTGAGGCACAGATTGAGTATTACACGGTGGAAGAGTCGGATTACATGCTGCAATATGATGATATACAGTAGTTATACCACCCAGAATCCGATCCACCCGAGTACCAGGGCGATCACGGCGCCGGCAATGACATCTTTCACAAAATGAACCCGGGCGATGACCCGTATGATGGCGAGAAATACACCGATTGCCATCATGATGATGGCTGCAGGCATGCATATGTACCCGGCGGCCATGGCAATGATAAATACGCAGAACACATGGCGGCTCGGAAAGGAGTTGCCTTTTGTATCTTTGGGGATCAGAGGCGG
Source organism: Clostridiales bacterium (assembly GCA_021204085.1). Classification (GTDB taxonomy): domain Bacteria; phylum Bacillota; class Clostridia; order Lachnospirales; family Lachnospiraceae; genus Eubacterium_I. The sequence goes on from JAJPZY010000147.1 coordinate 19,793, forward strand.
GCTGTTCCACATTTCATAGGGACGCGGGGCGTTGACAAGTCTGCGGAATACAGTGACTGCCAGAAATGAAAGCAGCGGGACCAGGATTACCCGCAGAAGCCGTTCGTCACGCTGCAGTGCGAGGATGACAAGCAGAACAGGATATGCGATATAGAAGGCCCTGGAGACAATGTCATTTGTCCGGATCAGCCTTCTTTTTTTGTGCGTATCCGTCTCGTATGGACGTGCCAGGTTGTCATAGAATGATTTCTGCATAAGATACCCCCAACAGAAAAACTGCTATCCCAATCGGGGATAGCAGTCTGTCTTTTGCTAAGTAGTTATAATCAGTCTGACTCAATAGCGCCTACCGGACATCCGTCAGCACAAGCACCACAGCTTAAGCAGGAATCAGCGTCGATCATGAAATGCTCATCGCCCTCTGAAATAGCGCCTACCGGGCAGGTACCCTCGCAAGCTCCGCAGGAGATGCAGCTATCACCAATAACATATGCCATGATAAAATCCTCCTTTTATAATCTTTGCAGGCATGAGTTGCCTTCTTGAAATCATCATAATACAAATGAAGTCAGATTGCAAGGATTTTATTGTACAAAGTGAAATACAAAAACGTTTTAAAGTTGTCTCATTTTTGTTAGTATTGGCTAATTTTGCGCTGATTACTGCCGATATGTCTGAAGGAAATCTTCCAACTTGCCCATGGCTTCTTTTAAGACTTCCACGCGCGGCAGGTAGACGATGCGGAAGTGATCGGGTTCCTTCCAGTTGAAGCCGCTTCCCTGTACGATGAGGACATGCTTCTGCTTTAAGAGATCCAGGGCGAACTGTTCGTCGTTGGTGATGTTAAACTTTTTGATATCCAGCTTCGGGAAAATGTAAAATCCGGCTTTCGGTTTCACGGCGGTGATACCGGGGATATCGTTTAATGCTTCATATACATAGTTTCTCTGTTCGTAGACGCGGCCGCCGGGAACCAGATAATTTTTCATACTCTGATATCCGCCAAGTGCGGTCTGCACGATGGACTGAGCCGGTACGTTGGAGCAGAGGCGCATGTTGGAGAGCATGTTAAGCCCTTCGATGTAATCTCTGGCGATGGCTTTGTTGCCGCTTAAAACCATCCAGCCGATGCGGAAGCCGGCGACCATATGGGATTTCGAGAGTCCGCTGAAGGTTACGCAGAACAGATCCGGAGCCAGAGAGGCGATGGATACATGCCCTTCGCCGTCCATGACCAGGCGGTCATACATTTCATCTGAAAAGATGATCAGCTGATGACGTCTGGCGATTTCCACGATCTTTTCCAGAATCTCCCGCGGATAAAGAGCACCGGTGGGGTTGTTCGGGTTGATAATGACAATGGCTTTGGTGCGGTCGGTGATTTTCTTTTCCATATCCTCCAGATCCGGATACCATTCGGACTGTTCGTCACAGATATAGTGAACCGGCGTGCCTTCGGCCAGTGTGGCGGTGGCGGTCCAGAGCGGATAGTCCGGCGATGGAATCAGAATCTCGTCTCCGGTGTCCAGGAGCGCCTGCATGCTCAGGTTGATCAGCTCGCTGGCGCCGTTTCCGGTGTAAATGTCGGAGATGGATACATTGGGGATATTTTTAAGCTGCGCATACTGCATGATTGCTTTTCTTGCGGAAAAAAGTCCCTTGGAGTCGGAATATCCCTCGCAGTCAGCGACCTGGCGGCGGATGTCGTAAACGACCTCCTTCGGGGCGCGGAATCCGAACGGCGCCGGGTTTCCGATGTTGAGCTTCAGGACGTGGATGCCGGCATCGCTCATGCGGTTTGCCTCGTCGACGACCGGACCGCGGACATCATATAATACGTTGTTCAATTTGCTGGATTTTTCAAATGTTCTCATACCGTTCTCTCCTCTATATTGATGTGTTTGTTTTTGTGCTGATGTAAAATGATTCTCTTCGGAAGATTGTGTGAAAACTCTGGCCGAAGATGGCTGTTGCGCGGGGAGATCTTCCCGGCTTTCAGCAAAAGCTTTCCTGGCGGATATGGAATCCCCGGCAGGGTTATCGGCTCGCGCTGTTATATGCTGCGGTACATCTTTGCCCTGCAGCCAGCGCTCACTGACTTCAAGTGCCTGGGCAAGCACACCCAGAATATCTGCCCTGGGAGTTGTTTTGCCGCTGCAGTACTGGCTCATATGGCTTTTGCCGATGCGGATCCCTGAGGCTTCTCCGATGCGGTTTGCCAGAAGAATTACGTCAACCTGTTTGTAGTTTTTTTCTTTCATAGCGAGTTTTAAACGATCCGCGAATGAATCCATGCCGGCCCTCCTGTTTTGTATGGCATATTTTACATTGTATACTGCTATTTCTGATTTTGCTCCTTCTCATGAAGGATTGCAAAAAGAGAAAGTATCATGATGACGGTTCCTTTGATACAAAATTGAACTTCTGAAACCGTAAGCTGGTTCAAATTATAGAGCTGGTTCAAAACGATGTCAAGCGGAAAAGACAAAAAAGTTCAAATACTCATAACGTATTAATGGGACTGGCTTTGCCAGACAGATTTAAAATAGAGGGGAATGGAGGGACGAAATTGAACTTATGAGAAATGAAGATTTGCTTTTGCGCATGATTCTGAGTTTACAGGTGGCAAAAAAGAGGGTACAATCAGCGTAACAGAACAGCGATATGCATAGCATTCCCGAGGCTGCTTCTGAATATCAGTTACTTGAATTATGCTCGTGAAATTTGAATTCATGCAAGGAGTATGGAAGAATGGATATTATAAAAACACTCGCAAAGGAGTTAGAGGTTCGTCCGGCACAGGTGGAAGCCGCCGTAAAGCTGATTGACGAAGGGAATACGATTCCGTTTATCGCCAGATACCGCAAGGAGGCGACAGGTTCCCTGAACGATGAGGTGCTTCGAAAACTGATGGAGCGTTTGAATTATCTGAGAAATCTCGAGGAAAGGAAACAGCAGGTTCTTTCCGTAATCGAAGAGCAGGGAAACCTGACGCCGGAGCTGAAAAAACAGATTGAAGCGGCGGAGACGCTGGTAGTAGTGGAAGACCTGTACCGTCTGTACCGTCCGAAACGGCGAACGCGCGCGACGATTGCAAAAGAAAAAGGACTTGAGCCTCTGGCAACTTTGATTTTACTGCAGCGGATACAGCAGCCGCTTGCGAAGGAGGCAGAAGCGTATCTTTCGGAGGAAAAGGAAGTGCATACGGCAGAGGAGGCGATCGCGGGCGCATGCGATATTCTGGCGGAAATGATCTCGGATGAGGCGGATTACCGCATTCGCATCCGGGATATGACGATGAGGAGCGGATTTCTGGTCAGCGAGGCAAAGGATGAGACAGCGGAGTCTGTCTACGAGATGTATTATCAGTACCGGGAATCAATTTCAAGGACAGCCGGATATCGAATTCTGGCGTTAAACCGCGGAGAAAAGGAGAAAATCTTGACCGTCCGGGTGGAGGCCCCAGAGGAGCGGATATTGGAATATCTGGAGCGGAAAGTAATCATTCGGGACAATCCGTATACGACGCCGGTGCTGAAAGAAACGGTAAAGGATGCTTATCATCGGCTGATCGGACCGGCGATTGAGCGGGAGATTCGAAGCAGTCTGACGGAAAAGGCGCAGGAGGGAGCCATTGAAGTTTTCGGAAAAAATCTGGAACAGCTTTTGATGCAGCCTCCGATTGCCGGTCAGGTTGTGCTTGGATGGGATCCGGCTTTCCGCACCGGCTGTAAGCTGGCGGTTGTGGATGCAACGGGAAAGGTTCTCGACACAACGGTCGTTTATCCGACTGCTCCGACGAATGAACACAAAATCCGTGCGGCGAAGGATACGGTAAAAAAGCTGATTCAGAAATACGGTGTTACTCTGATTTCCGTGGGAAACGGAACAGCTTCCCGGGAGTCGGAACAGATTATTGTCGAGATTTTAAAAGAGATACCGCAGAAGGTTTCCTATGTCATTACCAATGAAGCAGGCGCTTCCGTTTACTCCGCCAGTAAGCTGGCGACGGAGGAATTTCCAGGTTTTGACGTGGGGCAGCGGAGCGCGGCTTCCATTGCCCGCCGTGTGCAGGATCCGCTTGCGGAGCTGGTGAAAATTGATCCGAAGTCCATCGGGGTCGGCCAGTATCAGCATGATATGAACCAGAAGAAGCTTGGGGAAGCATTGGACGGCGTGGTTGAAGACTGTGTGAACCGGGTCGGCGTTGACCTGAATACGGCGTCTGCACCCCTGATGGAACATATTTCCGGTATTACGAAGACGATAGCCGGAAATATTGTCACATACCGTGAGACGAACGGGCGTTTTAAAAATCGCAGGGAACTTTTAAAGGTTCCGAAGCTCGGACCGAAGGCTTTTGAACAGTGTGCGGGTTTTATGCGCGTCACAGGGGGAACGGAACCGCTGGATGCGACCGGTATTTATCCGGAAAGCTATGAGGCGGTCGGAAAGCTGCTGAAGAGTCTCGGGCAGAGCGGAAAGCAGAATCCGATCGGAGATTACAGACAGATTGCGAAGCAGGTTCGGGATTATAAAAAGACGGCGGAGGAGATTGGTATCGGTGAGCCGACGCTGCGGGATATTATGAAGGAACTCTCTCGCCCGGGCCGGGATCCGCGGGAGGAGATGCCGAAGCCGATTTTGCGTACGGATGTACTGGAAATGAAGGATTTGAAAGAAGGTATGATACTGAAAGGTACGGTTTGGAATGTGATTGACTTCGGTGCTTTTGTGGATATCGGCGTTCATCAGGACGGTCTGGTTCATATTTCCCAGCTTACAGACAAAAAATTTGTAAAGCATCCGCTGAAAGTGGTGAGTGTCGGCGATATCGTAGAGGTGAAAGTGCTGAGCGTAGACCTGTAAAGGAAAAGGATCGGACTGACCATGCGGATCTGAGCGTAGTCCGTTTGTATGCGCTGAAGGAACCGTGCAAATGAACCAGGCAGCCGGAAGGGGAGCGGCGATACGCCGGATACGCTGATTTTTCGAGGTTCTGGCTGAAAAAAGGTTGAAAAAACGGCTCTTTTCTTCTATTATTTAGTGTGCTATAATCATAAGGCGGTTCTGCTTTTTCGTGTGAGCAGGCTGCTGATTCCGGTATTCGTTGATGGACAGGAGAGATTTGTACCGGAATTTCGTTGAGAAATTAAGAGGGAGACAGTTCATTATGGCGAAGGACAAGAAATTAGTTGAAGCGATCACATCGATGGATGTGGATTTTGCCCAGTGGTATACAGACGTGGTGAAGAAGGCAGAGCTGATGGATTATTCCAGCATCCGCGGCTGTATGATTTTTAAACCGGCCGGCTACGCGATCTGGGAGAACATCCAGAAAGAGCTGGATCGCCGTTTTAAGGAGACCGGTGTGGAGAATGTATACATGCCGATGTTTATTCCGGAGAGCCTTCTGGAGGTGGAGAAGGATCATGTGGAAGGATTTGCGCCGGAGGTGGCGTGGGTGACGCACGGCGGCATGAACCAGCTGCAGGAGCGTCTCTGCGTGCGGCCGACTTCCGAGACGCTGTTCTGCGATTTTTATAAGAATGATATTGAGTCGTACCGTGACCTGCCGAAGCTGTATAACCAGTGGTGTTCGGTAGTTCGATGGGAGAAGGAGACCCGTCCGTTCCTCCGTTCCAGAGAGTTTTTGTGGCAGGAGGGACATACCGCTCATGCGACGGCGGAGGAAGCCGAGGAGCGGACCATTCAGATACTGAATCTTTATGCGGATTTTCTGGAGGATTATCTGGCGATTCCGGTTGTCCGCGGGCAGAAGACGGACAAGGAGAAGTTTGCCGGTGCAGAGTCCACGTATACGGTGGAAGCTTTGATGCATGACGGCAAGGCGCTCCAGTCCGGGACCAGCCATAACTTCGGCGACGGATTTGCGAAAGCATTCGGCATTCAGTTTACAGATAAAGACAATCAGTTAAAGTATGTTTATCAGACTTCCTGGGGCGTGACGACCCGCCTGATCGGTGCGATTATCATGGTTCACGGAGATGATTCGGGACTGGTGCTCCCGCCGGCGGTGGCTCCGACACAGGTGATGGTTATTCCGGTACAGCAGCGTAAAGAGGGCGTGATGGATGCCTGCGCGGCCTTGAAGGATCGCCTTTCGGATGTTTGCCGGGCGAAGATGGACGATTCAGATAAGAGTCCCGGATGGAAGTATTCAGAGCAGGAGATGCGCGGCATTCCGCTTCGGATTGAGCTGGGGCCGCGGGATATCGCGGAGAATCATTGTGTGGTTGTTCGCCGTGATACGAGAGAGAAGATTGTTGTATCTCTTGACGAGATTGAGACTGTTATCCCTCAGCTCTTAGATCAGATGCAGCATGAGATGTTCGAGCGTGCGAAAGCGCACCGGGATTCTCATATCTATGATGCGCATGATTATGAGGAGTTCTATGAGATCGTAAATACAAAGCCGGGGTATATCCGCGGAATGTGGTGCGGCGATCAGGCCTGCGAGGATAAGATTAAGGAAGAAACCGGCGCAACTTCCCGCTGCATGCCGTTCAATGATCAGGAGCGGATTTCCGAGACCTGTGTCTGCTGCGGAAAGCCGGCGAAGAAGCTGGTTTACTGGGGACGCGCGTACTAAACACGTTAAAACTTTTTTCGTTAACAGAGAGAGTCGGTTCTTCCTGATGCAAGAAATGTTGATTTGTAAGGAAGAACGACTCTTTTTATATCATAGGAAAGACCTTGTTATTATAAAGCGTTAAAGTATATGATGATACAAGGGACAGAAGGTCGAAAATCGAATGCTGGCATTCGCATTGGCGACCTCGGGGTCCACAAAAACATGAGGAAGTAGCAAACTTGACTGGTTTTTAGTTAAATTTAGCGGATTCCGAAGTACCATACCCTTTTGCCGCCTTAATTATATGACAGAGAGAAGGTGTTCACCGAATGAAAATCAGTTTGCCGGAAAAGGTATCTTTCATTATAAAAGAGTTGCAGAAAAACGGCCATGACGCTTATGCGGTAGGCGGATGCGTCCGGGATTCCGTGCTGGGGAGAGAGCCGCAGGATTGGGACATCACGACGTCCGCGAAGCCGGAGCAGGTGAAGGAGATTTTTCATTATGCAGGGAATGCCGATTTCCGTATAACGGATACCTCTGAGGATGAGGTGATGCAGGAACGGGAAAACCGTTGTGCTTTTTCTCATTGTTATACGATTGATACAGGTATTCAGCACGGTACGGTGACCGTTATGGTGGATCGAGAGGGATTTGAAGTGACCACCTATCGGATTGACGGGGAGTACGAGGATGCGCGTCATCCGAAGTCGGTTGTCTTTACCGAGAATCTTTTGGAAGACTTGAAGCGGCGGGATTTTACGATCAACGCCATGGCTTACAATGACGAAATCGGGTTTGTGGATGCGTTTGACGGTCTGGGTGATTTAAAGCGTGGAATTGTCCGCTGTGTCGGCAGGCCGGAAGACCGTTTTCAGGAGGATGCCCTGCGGATGATGCGCGCGGTTCGTTTTGCCGCTCAGTTGGGATTTCAGATGGATCCGGTTACGAGGGAGGCGATTGGACCGCTGGCAGGGAATCTGGCGAAAATCAGCGCGGAGCGGATTCAGGCGGAGCTTGTGAAGCTTCTGGTCTCACCGCATCCGGAGGAGATTCGGGAAGTGTATGAGACCGGGATGGCGGATGTTTTTCTGCCGGAGTTTTCTGCAATGATGCGGACGCCGCAGCATAATCCTCATCATTGCGGCACAGTCGGAGAGCATACGATCTGGTCTCTGGTGCAGGTACCTCAGGATCGGGTGCTTCGTCTGGCAATGCTTTTCCACGATGTGGCAAAGCCGGTCTGCTTAAAAACCGATGCGGAGGGGGTCGATCATTTTCATGGGCATCCGCAAATGGGCGCGGAGATGACCGGCCGGATCATGCGCCGTCTCCGTTTTGATAACGATACGACCGCGCGGGTGAAAGCCCTGATCCGCGCACATGACGACCGCCCGCTGCCGTTGACGGAGAGGAATGTGCGGCGGGCGATTTACCGCAACGGTGAAGCTCAGTATCCGGATCTGTTTGCCGTTAAGCGTGCAGATATTCTTGCGCAGAGCGATTATCTGCAAAAGGAAAAACTGGAGTATGTCGATCAGTATGAGCAGATATATAACGAGATTCAGGAAAAGGCCCAGTGCCTTTCTCTGAAGAATCTGGCAGTCAACGGTTCCGACCTGATCGCTGCCGGGGCAACGCCCGGGAGAGAGATCGGGCGGGTTCTTGATCTCATGCTGCAGGATATCCTTGACGAGCCGGAGATGAACACGCGGGAGATTTTGCTGGGCAGGTTCCGGGAGGGCAGATACTGAGCAGCGTTAATGGATTGATATACACGAAGAACCGGCAGGTTTCGGGAGGCAGGTACAGAGAATTGTGCGGGGACGACTGAAGAGGGTGAATTAACAACGGATTGAGTGACGCAGGTACTGAGATTTGCGTGAGATGATCGTTCGTGAAAGAAGCGTCACCTTAAATTACGAGGCTGAACAATACGGCGGACAGTTGCGGAGACAACCGTACGCCGGCAGGGCTGTTCGGCCTCATATTCTGTTTTTTATCATGTAAAATTTACAGTTCCCTATGATAGAAAACATTCTTTTTTTTGATGGCCTGGGCTAAAATTTTTATAGATAATTTGTTGCATAGATCATAATACCCTTCCGTATGTAAAGTTTGGTTGCTTATGAAATGCAGTATTAACTGGCAGAAAATCAGTTGCTTATGAAATACAACGTTAATTAACTGAAAATTCAGCAATCGTATTGGACTGTTCGTCTGTGATATAAAGTGTTTCTAATTCAGTGAGGTTAGGAAAAACTTCATCATCTACCTTAATTTCTAAGATTTCATTGTTCGATCCCGATAAATCAAATTCTGTATATATATTTATAGACAGCGTATGCTCATCACCTGTGCTTTCCATGTAATACATATCAGAAAGACTTTTATAAGACGGCAGGTCTGCTTTGATTGTGATGGTGTCATTTAAAACGGTTACGGATTCAATGTAGTCTTTGTTTGTGATTACAGAGTACTGAAATCTGCTGTGGAATAAAATACAAAGAATTGCCGCGGCTAATATACCGATGATTACGTAGAGGTACTTCACTTTCCTGCTTAATTTTTTCCTTTTTACTGTATCCTCGGTAATTTGTTTTACCACGGAGCTTCCGCCTTTCAGTAAATCATCAAGTGACATTGATAATATGTCGGACAGAGCTAAAATCAATTGCATATCCGGGTAATTTCGTCCGCTTTCCCAGTTTGCAACGGCAGATCGGGAAACATGCAGCTGCTTGGCCAGATCCTCTTGTGTCATATTTAATTCTTTGCGTCTTGCTTTCAAAATTGCGGCGAATTCCGAGTCCTCACTGCTTTTCGTATTTTGGGGCCGTTTTTCACTTATGTCGGTTTTTGAATTATGGGCCGGGTTTTCGCTTATGTCGGTTTCTGAATTATGGGTCGGGTTTTCGCTTATGTCGGTTTTGGTATTTAGGGTTGGTTTTTCACTTATGATGATTTCCGAACTTTGGGTTTGATTTTCGATTTGGCTGTTTTTTTTCTTAATCATTTTTTTCCTTTCATATTTCTTGTTGTTTTTCATATTCTTTTGGTCCCTGAATCATAATATAGCAGTTCAAGTAGGGGACACAAGTTTTTGTCGTTGACATTTATCGGTATTTTATGTCAGATATTGTGACACGGTAATTTAGGGATAAATATTGCATTTTTTATTGACGACGGAGTGATAGGGGCGTCGGGAATTGAGAGTCAAATCGTGTGCTGAGAAGATGAAAAAAGCATGTTGGTTGGGTGTAGAACAACCCGAGAATCGGAAAAAGATGTAAAAAAGCATGTCAGTTTGGAAGAGAACAACCCGAGAATCGGAAAAAGATATAAAAAAACATGTCAGTTTGGAAGAGAACAACCCGAGAATCGGAAAAAGATGTAAAAAAGCATGTCAGTTTGGAAGAGAACAACCCGAAAATCAGAAAAAGATGTGA
>JAJPZY010000147.1:29936-37691 GCA_021204085.1 Clostridiales bacterium
TAAAAAAGCATGTCAGTTTGGAAGAGAACAACCCGAAAATCAGAAAAAGATGTGAAAAAACGTGTCAGCAAAGCGGAAAATAGTCCATATGCCGGGAAGAAGAATACAGATAAGACCACTGTAACTCGAAATATCGTCCACATGGCATACTTTCACGCCCTGTTACATAAGATGAAAAAGACGCATTCAAGCGGAACTCTCAGGTAAAGGGGTGTTTTTGTGTATTATAAGGTGGAGCAGGTTCTGGAAAAGCAGCAGGCAGTGACAGAAAACTTTTATAAGGGGAGGGGCATCCTGATCTGCGAGACCGATTGCGGCTTATTCGCGCTAAAGGAGTTTCACGGACAAAATCCAAAGGCTGAATACTTGTTTCAGCTGGGCTCCTATTTGACAGAACATCACATCCTCTGCGATTCTATGGTAAAAAATAAAGAAGATCAGCTCATCACGGAAGGTGTTGACGGCATAAAATATACGTTTCATCATTGGATGAAAGGGCGGGAATGCGATGCAAAAAGCCGGATGGATCTGGTGATGACAGTTTCTTTCCTGGCAGGATTTCACAGAGCTTGTGAGATGGAAAAGTTTCGAGACGAAGTATCTGCTATTGGAATATTGCAGGAAAGCCGAGCTCCAGAGGAATTGATTCGAGGAACAGAGCAGGAAAGCCGAGCTCCAGAGGAATTGATTCGAGGAACAGAGCAGGAGAGCCGAGTTCCGGAGGGATCAATTCGAGGAACAGAGCAGGAAAGCCAAAATCCGAAAGCTTTAGGCGTGGACGCGGAAGTAATACAAATGATACAGAAAAAATCGGGGAAAGAATTGTCGGACGAAAAGTTGTTACCACCTTACCCGGAACCGAGAACGGAAAATGAATCGAATTCTCGAATGAAAAATGTACCGGAAACAGCTTACGAGGAATATTTACGGCGGGACCGGGAACTTCGTAGAATAAAAAAATACATCGCCTCCCGCAAAAACAAGAGTGATTTTGAACTGCTCTACCTGCAGTGCTTCCCGGAATACATTCGTCAGTCGGAAGAGGTCTTGAAGCTTCTGTCTCGGCATCAGGAAATATTTGACAGTCATACCATGGGCGTCTGCCACGGGGACTTCAACCAGCATAATGTGTTGATTCAATCCGGCGGGATGGCGCTGATTCATATGGAGCATGCACATTACGGTGCGCAGGTTGCGGATCTTGGGAATTTCCTTCGGAAAAGCCTGGAAAAACATGCATGGAGTGAGACGCTCGGCCTGGAGATGCTGCGGGAATATGACCGGGTACACAGATTGAACAAATCAGACTGGCTGGAACTGTACTGCCGGATGTCTTATCCGGAGAAATTCTGGAAAATTGCAAACCGTTACTATCAATCCAATAAAGTGCTGGACTCCGGATTAAATTATGAGAAATTGAAAAAAGAGCTGCGGCAGAACGAAGTCCGCCGTAAATTTTTGGAGGTATTGGGGCGCGCTCGGGTTGATGTGTAGTAATACTTTAATAAAATGAATTTTCAAGGGCTGTGAGATGATACCGGAACATTTTTCAATAAAAATGTCAAAAAAGAAGCGTGGGTTGAGATGACCACGCGCTTCTTTTTTGACAGATTTCATATATCGTAATAAACATTATGTCGTCTAATATTTCAGATCCTCCGTGGGGATACCCAGTGACTGAAGTCTGGATTTCAATACTTTCTCCTGATAGGCCAACTCTTTCTGGAAATCATCAGCATGCTTTAACCGTTGCAGGTTGACATACTCGCGGATGGCCTGATCTGTCAATCCTTTTTCTGACATTTCATATTCCTCCATATTTTCCTTCTGGCTTTTGGTCTATATATAAAGTTTATTGGAGAAGGTGTAGGGTAAATGCAATACCCTTACGCCAGCAGCGGCTTAATCGCCTCAGTCAGGGCATCCTTCTGCGCCTGCGCCTCTGCCAGATCCTTTCCGAGTGTCGTAAAGTATGTCTTGATTTTCGGCTCCGTGCCGGAGGGGCGAACCACCACGGAAGCACCGCTTTCCAGTGCGTAGATCAGAACATTTGCAGTGGGAAGTCCGGTAGCGGCGCTGTCTTTGTAGTCTGTTACTTTCACAACCTTATCTCCCGCGAAGTCTGTCGGTGCATTGTCGCGAAGCTCCTGCATGATGCTGTTCATCTTGTCCATACCGGTCAGGCCGGGGAATTCATAGCTGTCTACCTTGTTCAGATAACGGCCGTATTGAGCGTAAATCTCTTCCAGACGCTGCTTGATGGAACTGCCCGTGCTGCGGTAGTAGGCGGCCATCTCACAAATCAGCATGGAAGCGATCACCGCGTCCTTGTCGCGTACATAGGGGCCTGCCAGGTAACCGTAGCTTTCCTCAAAGCCGAAGATGAAGCGGTCAACTTCACCGGCAGCCTCAAGCTGAGCAATCTGATCGCCGATCCACTTGAAGCCGGTCAGCACGCTGCGAAGCTCTACGCCATAGTTGGCAGCAACGGCATCTGCCAGAGGGGTGGATACGATGGATTTGACTGCGACCGGATTCGCGGGCATGGTGCCTTTTTCAATCCGTCCCGCACAGATGTAATCCAGAAGAAGAACGCCGACTTCGTTGCCGCTGACAAGCTCGTAGGAGCCGTCCGGACACTTCATGGCGATGCCGACACGGTCTGCGTCAGGGTCTGTCGCGAGCATCAGATCCGCGCCGGACTCTTCCGCCAGCTTTAATCCAAGCTCTAATGCGGCAAAAATTTCCGGGTTCGGGTAGCTGCAGGTGGTAAAGTAGCCGTTCGGGTACTCCTGCTCCGGGACAATGGTAATGTTCGTGATGCCGATATCCTTCAAAACCTGTGTGACCGGAACGAGCCCGGAGCCGTTTAACGGGCTGTAAACTAGCTTAAGGCCGGCTGTACTGCACAGACCCGGACGAACCTGGCGATCTTCAATCGCTGTGTAGAAGGCTTTCTTGCAGTCGTCGCCGACAAAGTGAATCAGACCTTTCTCTACTCCTTCTGCGAAAGAGATGAAAGAAGCGCCGGTCAGCACATCGGTCTTTAAAATCTCATCATAAACGATAGCTGCCGCATCATCGGTCATCTGGCATCCGTCCGGGCCGTAGGCTTTGTAGCCGTTGTACTGCGCCGGGTTGTGGGAAGCAGTAACCATGATGCCGGCGTTGCAATTGTAGTAGCGTGTAGCAAAAGACAGCGCCGGTACAGGCATCAGGGCATCGTAGATGCGTACCTGAATGCCGTTGGCAGCCAGAACACCTGCGGCGGTTTTGGCAAAGATATCACTCTTTAAGCGACTGTCGTAACTGATGGCCACGGTCTGTGTGCCGCCCTGGGTCTTTACCCAGTTGGCAAGTCCCTGTGTCGCCTGGCGAACTACGTAGATGTTCATACGGTTCGTGCCGGCACCCAACACACCGCGCAGGCCGGCGGTACCGAACTTTAAGGATACAGCGAAACGCTCCTTGATTTCGTCGTCATTTCCCTGGATTCTGGCCAGCTCCGGTTTTAAATCGGCATCCTCCAGATCTGCTGCAAGCCAGCGTTTATATTCTTCCTGATACATAAGAAAAACCCCCTTTTATATTTTGTTTTTCAATAATAAAACCAAAATAATCTTAACATAGGGCAGGAACTTAATCAAGCAGACAGAAACGATTTTCAGATATTTTACATAATGTGAAATTATACGGGATTTGCTTGACAAATAAAGTAAAACACAGTATATATATGCTATGTTAAATTAAAAAACCCGGGGGAAACGGGAATAATCAGGAGGGAATATTCATGAATAAAACAGAATTAGTAGCAGCTGTTGCAGAAAAAGCGGAAATCTCCAAAAAGGATGCGGAGAAAGCTTTGGCAGCATTCACTGCGACAGTTACGGAAGCATTAAAGAATGATGATAAGGTTCAGCTGGTTGGTTTTGGGACATTTGAGACCACGGTTCGTCCTGAGAGAGAGGGAAGAAATCCCCGCACAGGCGAGACAATGACAATCGCGGCGAGCAAGGCTCCGAAGTTTAAAGCCGGCAAGGCATTAAAGGATGCAATCAACTAAGTGTTTTGAATAGAAGTTTTCTGGCTGTTCCGTATGGAACAGCCATTTTACTATGAAAGTGTTTTCGATAGGCTGTCAGGCAGGGGTGCTTGCACACCTGAATGACAGGATATCAGAAAACCTGATCTGTATGAGCAAGTAGGGCGATTAGCCCGGATTGCGAATATAGTCAGCGATGACGAGAGCTTGCAGAGCGGAGTCATCGACTTTCATAGATGATGTCATCAATAAACAGGCAGATATGCTTGCATATATAGAAAGGAAAACCAGCATGAGATTGGATAAATATCTGAAAGTCTCCCGCCTGATTAAGCGTAGAACCGTGGCAAATGAGGCCTGCGATGCCGGACGGGTAACGGTAAACGGGAAACCGGCAAAAGCATCGTTGAATGTCAAAGTCGGCGACGTGATTGAGATCGCATTCGGAAATAAATCGGTGAAAGTGGAAGTGCTTCAGATTGCGGACACCTCCCGGAAGGAAGAAGCGAAAGAGATGTTCCGATACATGTAACACCGCAGGTATAATATATCACTCCTCCTCATATATATGAAACATACAGGTTTCGCAATCTTATCGTTCTTAAGAGGAGGGAGTTATTATATGGAAGAGAGACAGGCAGTATCCGGCCAGCACAGGATGATCCTGACCGATCGCAGCGGCTGTTCTTTAAACGGCATCACGGATATTTTATCTTTTGATGTAAGTGAGGTCCTTTTGGAAACGCGGATGGGGATGCTGATGATCAGAGGAAACGACCTTCATGTAAACAGGTTGACGCTGGAAAAGGGTGAAATCGAATTGTCCGGTGAAATTGATTCCCTGCAGTATTCAGACATGAAAAAAGGGAAGAGCCAGGGAGAGTCCTTTCTGCGCCGCTTGTTTCAGTGATGGTTTACGGGGAAATCCTTTTGCAGGGACAGCTTTTTGTACAGGCTGTCGCAATCGGTGCGGGAATGATGTGCTTTTATGATCTGCTGCGGATCTGGCGCCGCCTGGTTCGGCACAGGATGGCCGGGATGGCAGCAGAAGACCTGTTTTTCTGGCTGACTTGCGGACTTGCGCTTTTTGGCTTTATGTACAGGCAGAATGACGGCGTGATTCGGGGGTTTCTTATTCTGGGCGCGGCGGTTGGAATGCTTGCCTATTCGATCCTGATCAGCCGCAGCGTGATACGGTACGGCACAATGATTTTCGGCGCGGTTTTTCAGTTTCTTCGCTTTTTTTTGCGATTAATCACTGCTCCGCTGCGTTTTTTTATAAAAATAATGAAAGAACCGTTGAAAAAAGCGGGTAAAGCGGTTAGAATAAGTCTGAAGAAAATTTAATTGCGCTTTATTTGACGGGAGAGATTCATGCGAAGTAAGAGGAAGAAACGGCAGTCCAGGACCGGGAAGATTTGTATTTCCCTTATGGTACTGGTGCTGACATTGATATTATCTGTTCAGATTGTTCGTCTTTATAATAAGGACCAGGCTTACAAGGCACAGCAGGAGGAGCTTGAGGCCCAGCTTGAGGAAGAGGAAGAGAGAGCTGCAGAGCTTGAGGAAGAAGAAGCCTATGTGGGCACGGATGAGTATGTGGAGGATGTAGCCAGAAGCAGGCTCGGAATGGTCTATGAGGATGAGATTTTATTTAAAGAAGAGTAACTGTTGTTTTTTTGCACGGGAGCCGTTTCGGGCTTCCGTTTTTGTTTTATCTTTAATTTCTGAATCAGCTTTAGCATCGTAGATTCGATTCAAAAGGCAAATCGGAACCGAACTTTGCCGAAAAGTTTTTCAAAATCAGTCTTCCGTTTGACAAAGATTTTTCCCTCATCGCTTTAAAATAGCCGGCATCGGTGCATTCGGTTTTGAGGAATGCCAAAATGGGAGGGAAAAGCGATGAGAAAATTTGATATGAAGCAATTGGTAATCTGTATTCTGGCGGTATTATCCCCGCGGTTTTACATGGCGGGTCTTTATCCGCTCGTTCCCGTATTGTTTATGACCGGGTTTATGACCGGAGTGAATAAAAGCCTGCTGTTTTTATGCAGCATCGGAGGGTTGATTGCGCTTGCGCCTTTTCGAATCCTGATTAAATACGGGCTGGCGATTCTGTTGTCTGCGGCAGCTGTGGAATTGATGGAATGGGTTTTTAAAAAATGCCGGATATGGGCGGCAGCAGTTGCGGCTGGAACGGCGACAACGGCAGTGACTCTGATCTGGCATATGCTTAAGATCCCCGATACGGCAACGATACCGGCCGGCGTGATTGAGGGCGTGTTTGTATATGGTGCAGTATTTTTAGGCGTCAGGCTGGTCTGGATGATTCCGGAGGGGCTGCCGCGTAAAACGGCGCCGCTGCCGGTTTATGTGCAGGGCGGGGAACGGCTCTGCAATTACGCAGAATCCTTCAGCCAGCTTTCAAAGACGTTTCGGCAAATGAACCGTTATAAAGGAGATTTTACGGCGGAGGAGCTTGGCCGGATGCAAAATGAGGTGGCAGGGACGCTTTGTGCTTCGTGCAATCAATGTGCCAGATGCTGGGATGCGCAGGATTCGCCGATGTATCAGATTCTTTATCGCTTTTTGCAGTCCGTGCAGCGCGGGGAAGAAAATGGGGAGGCGGCGGATGCTCTTCGGGAACATTGTGTCTGTGTGGAAGAAATGATGCAGCAGGTGCTGCGGGTTTTTGAGAAAGCCCATTTGAATCTGTCCTGGTATAATCGCCTCCAGGAAAACCGCGATGCCATTGCGCAGCAGCTTGACGCTATGGCATATATTATGGAAGATTGTGCCGCGAATGAGCAGGATGTAACAGCGGCAGAGGGAAAGCTTGCCGCACAGATTCGCTGCGCATTAAAAGAACGGGGGATTGTTATTGAGGACCTGCGGATCCTGAAAAAGTCCGGAGAAAAGCTGGAAATCCTGCTTCTCGCACATACCCGCGGGAAAACCTGTGTGACGGTGAAAGAGCTTGCAAAAGATATCAGCAGATATGCCGGCAGACCGTTTCTGCCCGCCAAGGACACCAAAGCGCTGCTGGGGGAACGGGCAGTTCATATCGCCTTTTTGGAAAACACAAGGCTGACGGCCGGTTACGGAGTCGCAAAGGCGGTTCGTGATGGGGGACAGGTCTCCGGGGATAATTTCTCTTTTCAGATTTTGGATGACGGGCGGTGTGTGATGAGCCTTTCGGACGGTATGGGAAGCGGAACTTCAGCTTGTAAAGAGAGTGAAATGGTGATAGATTTAATAGAGAAATTCATGGAATCCGGGTTTCGGCCGGATACAGCCCTTCAGATGATGAATTCTGCTATGGTTACCCATGGGGAAAACAATCTGTTTTCCACTGTGGATCTGACGGCAGTGGATTTAGACAGCGGGGCGGTGGAGATTTACAAGATCGGTGCGGCAGCCACTTTTCTCCGGCATAACGGCCGGGTGGAGTGGGTGGAGGATCACAGCATGCCGGTCGGAGTATTTATGGCTCAGAAGCCGGTATGCCGGTCTGCGCGTCTGGCGGATGGCGATTTTGTGGTCATGGTAACAGATGGGGTCCTGGAACATCTGTATGTGGAGGATGCCAGACAGACGGTAGCAGACATTATAAGTGAGATTGATACAAATAATCCGGCACAGTTTGCCCGGCAGGTTCTGGAACGGGAGTATGAAAAAAAGTCTGTAAAAGTTTAAATGTTAGGTCTTCTATG
>JAJPZY010000104.1 GCA_021204085.1 Clostridiales bacterium
ATTTAGAGACAGGCAAGGTGAGCAACGTGAGGACAATTTAGGTGGTCATTAACATATACACCCACGACAAGGTGCTGAAAAAGCGGTTGGAGAAGCTGGCCAGAAAATTTCCGGATCAGTTTCGTCTGGAGCACACCGGCTCTCAGGGAGACGTGACCTACATCATCCCGAAGAAGTGCATCACCATCCGGGAGCCAGTCAGCGAGGAACGCAGACAGGCGGCACGGGAACGCGCCCTGTCAGGTCATTATACGCCACCGAACAGGAGCAAGAACCCCAAATCTTAACACAAAACCCTGCGGGGCAGGGAATCATTCAACCTGTCCCACAACTCTACACGAAAAGGAGTGCAAAACCTATGAATGAAACATCAAAACAAGAAGGCGCTGTTTCCTATGACATTTATCAGGTCAAGTCCGGAAGCGAATATGTAGATTACCACTTTACCGGCCTGCAGCTCATGGAGCAGTTTGGCCTCCCCTTCAGCGCCGACAACTATGAGAAGGTATATTCCGGTACGGTAGACACTGCTTCCAAATCCAATTCAGAAGTATTGGAAAGCCTTTTTGAACGCTTTAATCTGCAGCACCCTGCTGATTTCCGGGGACATTCTATGTCTGTCAGTGATGTGGTCGTCCTTCATGAAAATGGGCGGGATACTGCTCATTTCTGCGACAGTATCGGCTTCGTAGAAATGCCGCAATTCCTTAATCCCGAACCGGCGTTGACCGCTACCGTAGAAAACGCTGTCACAATGGAAACCTCCGGTCTGGAGGTGGAACAGCATTACGGCACCTGGCATTCGATTGATTCCCGTGAGATTGGCGGCAGGGATTACTTCCTGATGGAGCATGACGAGTTTGGCGACGAAGCCGCCTGTGTGATCGTTGACAACACCGGTAAGTTGGCAGCGCAGGACGTAATGGATGGCTTTTCTCCGGAAGTCGTGGCCATGATCGCTCAGGACGCCCTGCTGGATAAAATGACTGAAGAACAGGATGCCTTCCGGGAATCTCTGATTACACTCTCGGCACCGGAAGTTCTGGAGCGGTCCTATGAGTACAACATCCGGGAGGACATTCTCTTTGGAATGGAAGAATGGGAATTGGACAGCAGACACGCCGAGGCGCTGTTGGCCTCTCCCACTCCCCTGGCCGATGTGTACCACATGTATGAGCAGAGCGAAACTGATCATATGGACACCGTGCGCAGCGCACTGGAACAGCAGGCGGAAGCTGCTCTTTCCGCCGACCCCCGTGAACGGAATTATCTAAGGGCAGCAGAGGAATATCAGGAGGAAGGCTACGACTTTATCGACGGGCGCATGAGTACGCAGAGCAGACTCACGCCCGGAGACGACACCGAATCCCATCCGGAGCAACAGGAACAGCCCATGGAAGAAAAACGCCCCTCTGTTTTGGGGCGGCTGAAAGAGAAGCAGGCCGAGGTTGCCGCCAGAGACGCCAGTGCGCCGAGGCGGGAAACACCTACAAGAAGCAATGATGTGAGCATCGAATAATTCTCCGCCGCCGAACGCAAAATGTCACAGACGCCGTTATTTGTCCGTCTGCCGGGATAATTTGTCCTGGCAGGCGGATTTATTTGTTTGTAAATTAATGGCTATGACATGTTTATCCAAACTTATGCTCTTAAAACATTCAGATTATGGCTCTCCTGTTCGGGCGGTTTTTCGACAAGCAAGGTCGTCTATTTTGGGACAGCCGACTTCGGCTGTCCAAAAAACGCCAGCTAAATTGTCTCAAGATACTCTTCTTATTCCGGTATTTCCTCGTAATGATCTACCATCACAGATACATCATCTGCAAACCTTATAATTGGAATCTCACGCATACCTTTGCCCGTATGATAATATTCAGCCAAATGTCCAATGCACTTTTCTAAGAAATATTCTGACTTCTGTTCGGGTGTTTTTATTTCATCTTTACCGTCAAAAATAATACCATCAACGGGACTTTTAACATAGACCTTGTAGTATTTTGATTCTCTTTTATATTCCCATCTAAGACTCGTTTTCAAGAATTTGTCTAGGCACATTAGAAACTCCGGTCCAATACTTAAGCTGCGAAAATAATTATTTAAATCATCTTCCACACCAGCGCCGAAAGCAAAGCCATTTACACAAAAATCCTGCTCATCACTAAAATAACCTAAGCGTTTTGCTAGTGCGCAATGTTCATTCGTCACTAAATCTGAATTGTATATTTCTGTTGGTGAAATTTCCTGTCCATTATATGAAAGTATCAATCGATTTCCATCCCATCGAAAAGATATACCTCTATCAATTAAAAATCGAGATAAAGTAGTATTTGTAGTGAGAACCGTTGGTAAGGGCATCAGCACATCCGGCTCTCTAATTAACCGCGCAAGGTGGCAGACATACATTTCCGTAAGAGTATGAGAAATTTTCTCTTGTACAAAACCTGAAATCCAATTATCAAAGACAGTACCCCCACTAAAGTTAACATTGCCTCGATAAGCATCGTCATATGCCTCATTGACGGCTTCCCTCAAATGTTCCTTATCCAAATCAAGTGCATCACAGACACCATGCTCTATTTTTTCATATGTATCAATTTCTATTATCAAAGCATTCACTCCCATATTTCTCTTATAGATACTCCACTAAAGCAGGATGTCAATAAAATCTCTAAGTGTATTGTTAATCACAATCCGAGTATGAAACCGTTTAGATCAACATTATTTTAGCAGATAGAAACAAATACCAAAAAACATTTTTTCATTCTGTTTCATTATCTTCTATATCTTCTCCAAACAACTCATGTATCGCCCTTCTCCATACACTATATCTTACCAACATATCACTATAGTATTTTTTCTTTAATTCACCATCCAGTATATTTTCCTTTAACTCCCTTGCTTCCTCATCTGTTCTCGCCAAAAGCGGGATAAATAAATAATTAGTCCTTGACAATTCCATTACAACAGGAACCACAAAATTCTCATCTCTATGATAGAGTAATAGTGAAGCAGAATTTATATTTTCTATTTTATCTAATGTGGCCATTTTCCTAAAAAACAAGTCATCACACAAATAAATTGCCTGTTCTTTCTTAGCCAAAATGAAGGAATCCAATTGAATCACATGCAGTTGTGCCGCCGAGAGAAACTGCTCACCATTTAAATTTTCCCCAAATGAGAATTCTATTCTTTCTTCATCCGTTATCTCTATTGTTTTGCAGTTTTCGCAAAAATCAATAATTCTTTCCCATATTTTAATGCAGGACGGATCATTTTCAATCATAGTCAACTGATTATTTATATTAGCAAGTTTGCCGGGAGAGGCAGAGCTAATCACCTTTGCGTGGGCATATCTGTCAGCGAAAAAATACTTATATGACGCGGGTAAAAGTATACTTTCCTTGATTTCGTTAAGCAAATTCAGTATATCCATGGAACTCAGCAAGACCAATGTGGACAATGTCGGAACATATTCTTGCTTTTCCCCGTCCAAATATGTAGGTTCCCCAGCGTAAAGAGCTTGATCTTTTAAATACAGAAGCATTTTCAGAGCATCAATATATCGATCGTAGTCTCCATCAACAAGTGAGTCGATAGGTAAACCTATTTCACTTCCTTTGAAATGATAAAAATCAAGCAATTCCTCTGTCCGCCCTGTTGTGCCTGTCAAAGATTTGATTTGCTCAATTAACTCTTCTGGTTTTTCAGATTTCAACACAAGAACGGTTCCATCAAACTTTTCAGGATGTGCGTTGATTTTTCTAAAAATAAAGCGCACTGCAAAGCTGGTCCTAGATTGTATATCAGTTATTCGATAATTAATCTCTCCTACCTTTAATACCTGATTCAATGCACATCCCTGTAATTTTATGTACAAAGAATCATTAGAGGGAATATGTCTAATTCCCATACTTGTATTACTCTTGTCAGAAAATTCGCTTTCAGAATCAAGGCACAAAATAATACCTTTTGGCATCTTCTCATCTGCCGGTGAATTCTCTTCCAATGCAACAACTGATGTTCCCCTTACACTTTTTAGCTTTCCATCATCATGGTGTCTATTGAGGGTTTGATTATAGTAGCCAAAATAGTTCTTATAGATCTCATAATCTTCCCTATCATTCAAATAATATAATGCCTTATATGCATATAAATCCGCCTCATCAGCTTTTCCCAAACGCAGCATTGCAGAAGCAACTGCCATGCAGTAATCTGGATTTGTAGAATCTTTTAGTATATCCATATATGGCTTATATGCATTATAGTCCCTTTCGTTTCTTTCAAAAAGCAAGGCAATAATGTTTCTAGCCATTCCTTCATCGTGCATGATTTCAAAGAGTTCTTTAGCATATTTCAGCATGCTAAATCTTTTTTCATTTGCCCCTGCGCAAAGATATTTTATTTGCAAAAACTCTTTTTTGAATACCGCAGCCTCCAAAAAAATGTCCGCAATTTACTCAGATGCATCTAGTTTACCCGATCTTACCAATGCCTTGTCATGGTTATTGTATTCACTGTTGCTAACGCAAAAGGTCGCTTCATAGATTTCCCTAATAACAGTACGATTCAACGTACTCATTTCTGGAACAGTCTTTAAGGCAGCTAATAAAAGCTCCAGCTCCCCTGCATGTGACAATACCGATAATAATTCTGTTTTTTTCACAATAGAAAGCTTTTTAATTTCATCGCTCACAGATTTCTTGATTACCGGAATAACATATTCTTGTAAATAATCCCTATCATGAATTCCGCACGCAATATCAATAATGCCTTCAAAATCATCACGAATTTCATTTAAGAATTCTTTCAGTACATCTTCATATCTGTCTCTTTCTTCATAATACAGCGCTGTCAGATAAAGGCTCTTAAGATCTACATTTATCACAGATTGATTTATTCCCCTATATAAGTCGAGCGCTTCTGCATATTGATTCCTTGATAATTTGCAAATCAAATATCTGCAAGCAATATTCGCATCATC
Organism: Clostridiales bacterium; assembly: GCA_021204085.1. Classification (GTDB taxonomy): domain Bacteria; phylum Bacillota; class Clostridia; order Lachnospirales; family Lachnospiraceae; genus Eubacterium_I. The sequence goes on from JAJPZY010000104.1 coordinate 4,982, forward strand.
TTTCCAGTCTAACTCTGCATATATGGTTTCCGCAGCCTCAATACTTCCATTTAACCCCAAACAAAGAGCATACAAGTATTTGACCGTTGGATCTTCTCGAACCTTCTGGGGAAAGCCTTGGTACCGCTCAATGCCCTCCTCAAGATATTCTTTTTCATTGATTCCCAAGTTATATGCAGCTTCAAGATACAACATAGCAACGAGTCTGTTATTGCTTTTATACTGCTTATTCTCCTTCAACGAATCCAACTGATTTACTAATTCAACTAATCTATCCTTGCGCTCATAATGCCCATCACACCACTCCAGACTAATATCCCTCATCTCCGAAAAAGTTAGATATAAAAGTATATTTCCCTGATGGTTTTTCTCATAAAGCTCCTTAAACATATCCGCGGCAGTAGAATACTTCTGCAAGTTATACGCGGCTAACCCATAATACTGCTTGACGATATCCGCAATCTCCAAAGAGTCATCATTCATTATTTCATTGCACAAAGATATGACTGCATCCCATAATTGAGATGTAAACATTTTATCTAGTATCAAAGTTTGGCTTTCAACACAATGGCTCGCATATGTATATGCGCTAATTGCTACAGGATTTTTAAAGTATTGTTCAAGCCATGATACTTCTCTTTTATATTGTTCTGACAGTCCATATACGGACGCATCAATCTCTTTACCATCATGTAAATCCATAAGATACTGGTAAAACAATAGTGTATCCGCTCCGTCAAAGCCAGTAATATTATAAGTAAATATTTTATTAAGTTCTTCTCTAAGCTTATCTAACTGCAATCTAAGGATAAAGTTTTTATATACACAAATCTTTTCCTGAACAAAACTTTGAAGAATTCTCGGATTAACGTTTTGTCCGTTAGACTTCATTGGACACGAAATGCACCCTTCATTTTCTACATTAACAACAACATTTGTATGCATCCGATTAAACTGATCTTCATCAGGTCTTATACGTGGCTGAAAGAAATAATTGGCTATATCCATATGCCTGGAAACCATGTCTAACAATTCCACGTTAGATATTGGGCATAGCTCAATTCCGGATTGTTTTAATAACGCCTCAGTATCCTTATACCCTTTACTTGTAGTCGTTAGTGTTTTATTGCAAAACAGGTAAATCACATCAAACTTATTTCTATAATGCTTAATGGCTTGTCTCATTGATTTCTTTATTTGTGAATAATCTACACTCTTATCGAAATATTTTGCTTGAAAACTGATTCTTCTTTGCTTTGAACCATCAGGATGTGGTGCTTCTAAGATTGGCAATACCTCGACGCCAGGATTGTTTGGGTTAGAATGAGGAATAGCCTTACTATCTAAAAACTCCGATGAAAACAGACGCCTTGCCATATCTTCAAATGCACCTGTTGTATCATCATTGCACACATCGAATTGTGCCCATTTGAGATTAGGATAGCGTTTTTCACCATTCGACATGTCTGAACTTCTCCTTTACATATCATTACATATTCTCTGCCAATATTTTCATCCTGACTTCGCATTTGTGTTATATAAACCTAAAAATGATGAATAAATCAGAAGAAACTCGGCTCTATTCCTGTTTTTTCTTTTTGAGCAGCCATCCACACCTTATTACTCACGCTAATCTCCTGTTGTTGGTCAACGATTATCACACCGATTTTCCCGTTGCACATACCAATCTTTTCAATGCTATGGGTGACTTTAAGATTTTCTTTCAAACCATCAACAGCTATGGTACCATTTTCATATTCCTTTGTTACTCCATCCATCGTACAAATGAATGGTTCCTTAATCGTATTCAACACTTCACTAACGAACCCACACATAAACTATTCCTTCCATTCCCAGATTTAAGGGCTTCTATTTTCTCCGCTTCTTATGCTTTACAATCAACGTCAGCGCAACGATTCCTGCCGTTGCAGCGGCTCCCATTGCTACAGCTCCCATTTTGATTTCTTTGTTGAGCTTTTCCTCAGAAACCAAAATCTCGGAACCATCTCCTGTTTTCTCGCCCTCCTTGTGCATTTCTCCGGTACCGCCTTCTACAACACCGTCATGGCACAAAACCGCTCCGATGGTTGCAAGGAAGCACTTTATATCCATCAGGGGACCCATGTGCTTTACATACTCTCCATCGAATCTGGCCTTCGTGTCAATTTCCAACTCATCCCGGCCATTTACCTGTGCCCAACCGGTGATTCCTGGCTTCACGCTGTTGGCTCCGTACTTATCCCGTTCTGCAATCAAATCATCTTGGTTCCAGAGAGCCGGCCTTGGCCCGACAATCGTCAGATCAGATGTGAGCACCTGCCAAAACTGAGGCAGTTCATCCAGAGAATACTTTCTCATAAAGCGGCCAGTGCGAGTTATATATGTATCTGGATTCTCCAGCAAGTGCGTCGGAACATCTTTTGGTGTATCTGTACGCATGGTTCGGAACTTCCAAATTTCAAATGTCTTTTTGTCTTTTCCGACCCGCTTCTGTTTAAACAGCACAGGACCGGGAGAATCCAACTTAATTGCCAGAGCCAGTGCACCCATGAAAGGAGCTAATACAACGCTGGCTGCACCAGCAAGCACAATATCTGCCGCACGTTTCACAGGCAGATATTTCTTTTGCTTTGCTGTCATATCATAGCCGGATTCATTATTTTCATCCTGCAAGCTCTGATGATCATCCGCACCAGGGTTCATCGTTCCATCCTCCTCAGACTTCTCAGACAATCCCAATGCCTGAATCGTATCCTGTACAACAGCGTCCTTCTGGAATTCCCGTTCCATCTTCTCCCGGCCAAGCTTTCCCATTTGCTCACGTTCCTCACGCGACAAAATGAGGACTCGTTTCATCGCATGATAAAGGCTATCTGAATCTTTCACAGCGACTAAGATACCCGTCTTTTCATCGTCCACAGCTTCTCTACATCCAGGAATATCACTGGTAATCAGTGGACGGCCAGTTGCTGCCGCTTCCAACAAGACGTTGCTCATTCCTTCGTGGTAGCTGGGAAGCACTACACAGTCCGCCGCTGCATACCAAGGGCAAGGGTTCTCCTGGAAGCCATGGAATTTCGCAATTCCCTCTGCCTCCAGTTGATCAACCTGTTCCTTATACTCATCCTCGTAAAAGCCTACAAGGTCAAGGAAGAAGTCTTTTCCGTCCTGCCTCAACCGCTCTACCGCGCTGAATAGCTCATCCATCCCTTTTTCCTTCATAATCCTGCCCAAATACAGGAAATGCACCTTATCATTTTGGGGAAAAGGTTGGTATGGATAAGATTCCAGATTGATCCCAGCACCTTTCAGGACCTTCTGTTTCTCTATAGGAATGATATGCCGTCTCTGAAATTCAGCGGCATTTCCTTCATTTTCAAAAAAAACGATCCTTACGTTACGGAATGACAGCTTATAAAGAGCAGTCACAAATTGTGCCAGACCAGGCTTCTGAAATGCTGTCCCCAGTCCCTGCACATTCGCACAGAACGGAATGCCCATCTCCCCAGCGCAGATTCCAGCATAGATATTAGGTTTGATTGAAAAAGTAATTACCAGGTCAGGATGTTCCTCTTTCAACATTTTCCTATATGTTTGCAGCAATTTAAAGTCAGTTACAGGATTGATTCCTCTGCGATCAATCGCTGTTTCGATGCACCGCAACCCCATTGTCTGAAAGTCATCTTCATGGCCGACAAAGGGCATACTCAGAACGACTTCATTCGTTTCCATCAGCTTTGCAATCAGTTCTCTACGGAACTGCCAAAGCATATAAGAATGATTTGTAATAATCAATATTTTTCCCATTTCACACACTTCTTTTCTACTTGTCTGAATCTAAAATACTATACTGCTTCATCAGTTCTACCCGCTGCTCGCCAATTTTCACACTTTCTGCAGCAGATTCTCCTCCTGTCTTTTGCAGTTCTTTTCGATATTGCCAGATACGGCTCACCCATGCCACAGGCAGGAGGAACGGTTTTTCCCGCAGATACGGATACCGTCCGAACAGGCTCTTAGCGCTGGGGAATACGCTTTTCCAGATGTTTGTCTTTCCGGATTTGCCTTTCTTTTGTGCTGCAACAGCATTCAGCGTAACCGTACTACTGTGAAGCCGTTCACGATCTACTGCCCCGTAAATACCACCAGATAGAAGATCCTCCAACATCGGGCCTTCGTCAACTTGAATGCTTCTCCATTCTTCCGGATAAGCGGCTTTATCGGGGTCGAACGTCAAATACTTTTGGCCGATCTGAAACACTGCTGCAGTAAATAGTTCTGCATGAATCATCGTGGTCTGGCTTAAAATGGACAGCCAATCTATCTCCCTTCCATACGCATTTGCCATCATGATTATATCACTTACCTGGCGGATTCCAAAGCCGCTGTGTAAGAAGTGCTTGAAGGCATGGCATAGGAGGTAGAATAAATGGTCTGTGTATCCCATGGTGCGAACTGAAATACCATCAATCGATACTTCTATTGCCCTATCCTCAACCCCCTCAAAAAAGGAGTTCAGTTCCCCATAAGCCTCAGAATCCGGAGGGAAAAGCGATTTGTGTGCTTCGATATAGATGGGGCTACCCTTTTTGCCATAAGGGACCTCATAAGATTGCTCTATATCCATTTCAGCATCGGAACATTTCATCCCATTCTGCATCATGATCTCATGGCACTTTGAAAACTGACCCTGAGGAATGAGAATATCTTCATCACCGGAAATTCGATAATCCGGGTTTGGATAAAGATTCCTGCAGATGATTCCTTTCACAACAATCGGCTCAACTCCTGCACTTCGCATTGACTGGTAAAGCGAGAGGAATTCGCTGGTTTTCATGGTCTGCAGCATGACAGTCTGTACTGTGCGCTGTTTGAATGGAAGGAAAGCACTCTGATCTATCTTCTGAGCTGATGGACAATTATATATCGCCTCATACACTAAGGGAAGAACATGCTGCTTCTCAGCAAGCTGAAAAAGGGCAAACCAATCCTGCGGTTGCAGATCGTTTTCCCAGTCTACTTTTTCATTATTTAACGCAGCTTTCAATGCCTGCAGAAACAACTCATAATTCTCTCCCATCTCAAAACTCCTTAACAAAAACCATTATTGAGGAAGCAAGTCAACGACTACGACCTCCGGAATATTGTTGAACCTTGGAATCACCTCTGTTGATCCAAGCCCTCTCGACAAAACCATTACTTTGCTCTCGTCAGAAGAATAATACAATCCCTCTAATTTGCCCGGAAACCACCCGAAATCCGGGGCATATAAACCGCCGATAAACGGTATAATTACCTGGCCACCATGGACGTGTCCTGATAGAACACAGTCTACAGACCAGTCCTCTAAACTTCCCTGACTCATCCAACATACAGGCATATGACACATTAACATTGTATACAATTCTGTATCCTGAAACTCATATAGAAAATCACTTTCCAGTGCTCTCTCTTCAGTGGTTGCTAATTCATCCGGAAGGCAATATCCGTAAATTCCTCCTAATCGGATTTCCTGTCCATTCACAGATATATCTTCGTAACTTCTTTCGAGAACAACCGCTCCAGCCTCTTCATATAAATCATATAAGTTAATGCTATACTTTTCCTCATACTCCACTTCATGATTCCCATAAGAGACATATACCGGTGCAATTTTCGATAGATTTTGTATTAAACTGACGGCAATATCTGTCTCATCGGAACGGGAATCTAACAAATCACCTGTAATCAAAATTAGATCTGGAGATTGTTCATCCGCCAAAGCAATCAAGCGTTTATTATCTTCTCCAAACTCACTATTATGCAAATCCGTAATTTGAAGGATTCGAAATGATGACTATATCTTATCCGAATAAACATTATAATACGTACACGTCAGTGCATATTTTGATCTTATTAACCCAATCCCGACGAGTATTAATATCAACAGAACTATACAGATGATTACAATGTTCCTCTTTTTATGTGCAATCACTTCAACACTCCTAAATCACGTCTTCACAAAGGCTGCAATTCATGGAATAACTAGCATGAACTATGCCAAAGTAGGCCATTTTTGGTCCTTGTCACTCAATATCAATTTTGTACCATCTTGCAAATGATAACCGTCAGCAGACGCCGTTCCCTGATATGTGCCAAGCACCGAAGGCCATTCTATTCCAATACTGGGATCATTCCACGCCAGTCCGCCCTCATCGCCCGGATGATAAAAATCGGTTACCTTATAACAGAATTCAGCTACATCTGATAACACCAAAAAACCGTGTGCGAATCCTTCTGAAATGTAAAACTGTAATCTATTCTTCTCAGTTAGCGTCAACCCATACCATTGTCCATATGTTTTACTTTGGGGACGCAAATCAACGACAACGTCAAAAACCTCACCTTTAATCACACGAACAAGTTTACCCTGTGGGAACTGCTTTTGGAAATGCAGTCCCCGTAAAACCCCTTTTGTTGACATTGACTGATTGTCCTGAACAAATACCATGTCCAAACCAGCCTCGCGCATATCATTGAGATTATATGTCTCCATAAAGTAACCTCTGCTATCTCCATGCACTGCAGTTTCAATGATATAAAGTCCATCAATCGGACATTTTGTCACTTTAATCTGGCTCATGTTACTGATTCTCCTTTTCAATTTCTTCTAAAAATCTGCTCAAAGCATCTTTCCAATCGGGCAATGGCGTAAAGCCACATTTGCTCAGCTTACTTTTATCTAAACGGCTGTTAAACGGTCTGACTGCTTTGCTCAAGCCATATTCTTTCGTCGTCACCGGTACTACTGTAGTTGTATATCCAGCTTGCCGATAGATTTCACAAGTAAAATCATACCAACTGATATAACCGCCTTCATTCGTTGCATGATAGTAACCATATTGCTCAGTCTCAATCATATCGACAAGCAACCTGGCTAAATCAAATGTGTAAGTAGGTGTGCCAATTTGATCATTGACAACGCGAACCGTATCGTAAGTCTTTCCAACGTTCAACATCGTTTTCACAAAATTCTTACCGCTTACTCCAAAAACCCATGCAATGCGCACTATAAAATATTTTTCCAGAAGACTCGCTACCGCCAATTCACCTTCAAGTTTTGTCTGTCCATATACGTTCAACGGACTGTAAGCCTTACAGTCAGGCTGCCACGGCTTCGTACCCTGTCCATCAAACACATAATCCGTGCTGATATAAACCATCTTACATGCTAGTTCCCTGCAAACCTTTGCAATACTCTCTGTTCCGCCAACATTAATTGCACGCACACGCGCTACCTTGTCATCATCCTCCGCCAAATCAACCGCAGTCCATGCAGCACAGTGAATCACCACATCAGGTTGATATTTTTTTATTGTATTTCGAACTGACTCATCATTGGTCACATCCATTTGGATATATGTCATGTTTGTAACCGGAGATCCATCAGAAATGCCATTATAGTTCGGAGCAATATCTGAACCAATCCCCTCATAACCACGTTTAAAGACTTCATTCATCACATCGTGACCCAACTGACCTGCCACACCTGTCACAAAAATTTTCATCTAACGCACCTCCAACTCAGGAACACTTACCACATGATATTTTATCGATTTCCATACATTTCTTCATAGTACTTCACATACTCGCCACTAATGATAGGCTCCCACCAACTTTGATTGCTCAAATACCAATGAATTGTCTTCTTTATTCCGTCCTCAAATCTCGTTTCTAGGAGCCATCCCAGTTCACTGTTGATCTTGCTGGGATCAATCGCATATCTCAAATCATGCCCTTTCCTATCAGATACATAGGTAATCAGGCTTTCCGGCTTATCAAGCTCTTTACATATCATCCTGACAATGTCAATATTTCTCATCTCATTATGACCACCAACGTTATAAACTTCTCCTGGCCTGCCATTACGGATAATAAGGTCTATTGCCTTGCAGTGATCCTCCACATATAACCAATCTCTAACGTTTTCTCCATTTCCATAAACAGGAAGTGGCTTGTCGTTCCAAGCGTTAATAATCATAAGCGGGATAAGTTTCTCGGGGAAATGATATGGGCCATAATTATTGGAACATCGGCTGATACTGACAGGCAATCCATATGTGCGATAATATGCCATCGCCAAGAGATCCGCACTCGCCTTCGATGAACTATAAGGACTACTCGTATGAATTGGAGTCTGTTCAGTAAAGAACAAATCCGGGCGATCAAGCGGCAAATCTCCATAAACTTCGTCTGTTGACACCTGATGAAATCGCTTTACTCCGTATTTTCTACTAGCATCCATCAATGTTGCGGTTCCAATAATATTAGTTTGTAAAAACACCCCCGGATTTTCTATGCTCCGATCTACATGACTTTCTGCAGCAAAATTTACAACAATATCCGGACTCTCTTCTTGAAACAATTGATAAATCGAACCTCTATCGCAAATATCAACCTTTGCGAACCGAAAGTTTGGATTATCTAAGACAGAAGACAATGTAGAAAGATTGCCTGCATATGTAAGCTTATCCAGACACACGATACGATCTCCAGTGTGTTTTTCTAATTCATAGAAGATAAAATTTGAGCCGATAAAACCCGCTCCGCCAGTTACAAAAATCGTCATATCACTTACTCCCTCAAAACAATTCAGCGAAGTACGTCCATATATTTGCCATCAAGAACGTCCTTCAAGTATTGTCCATATTGATTTTTCTTCAATACTTCATATACCTTCATAACGTCTTCTTTGCTGATCCAGCCATTCAAATACGCAATTTCTTCCAGGCATCCAATCTTGCGGTGCTGATGCTGCTCCACAGTTTTAACAAAAAACGTAGCGTCGACAAGAGATTCATGTGTCCCGGTATCTAACCAAGTAAATCCCTGCCCCAATAATTCGACATTCAACCGTCCAGCCTCAAGATAGATACGGTTTAGATCCGTTATTTCCAGCTCGTTTCTTGCTGAAGGTTTCAATCCCTTTGCATATTCTACCACATGATTGTCATAGAAATAAAGTCCCGTCACGCAATAATTGCTTTTGGGCTTTTGTGGCTTTTCCTCGATGGATACAGCTTTTCCATCTTGGTCAAATTCTACAATACCAAAGCGCTCCGGATCATCCACATAATATCCAAAAACAGTAGCGCCTTTATCTGTTTCTGCATTTTCTACTGCAGCCATTAATCTCTTTTTCAGACCATGGCCGGCGAATATATTATCTCCTAATACCATCGCAACAGTATCCGACCCAATGAAATTTTCCCCAATGATAAAAGCCTGAGCCAAACCATCTGGAGATGGTTGAACAGCATATGTAAGTTCAATACCAAACTGATGACCATTTCCCAATAGTTCTTGAAATCTGGGCGTATCATGCGGTGTAGATATTATTAAAATATCTCTGATTCCAGCATTCATTAATACCGATAAGGGGTAATAAATCATCGGTTTATCATAAACCGGAAGTAACTGTTTCGATGTTACCATCGTCAACGGGTACAATCGCGTTCCCGAACCACCCGCTAATATAATTCCTTTCATTAAAATGTACTCCTTTATCTATTTTCTCTCTGCCGAGAAATTATTGTCTAAAAAAGTGAAAAGTCAGACCGCATCACTAATTATAGTGTCTTTAAAGAATCTAATACCTTCCATATGTCTCTTTTATAATTTGGCATGATTGATTCTAATCTTGTTCGTATCTTATTTTCGTTGTCCTGCATCCATTGGAAAGCCCTAAGCAAATCATTACTATCCTTAAGTGCTTGCACAGGCAGAACATAATTTCTATCATTGCCAAACAAATCCGTCGCTATTCCCTTAGCCTTAACTGAGTATCCTACTACAAGCGTAGGAACGCACGATGAATAAGCACCTATAGTCGCATGTGTTCTCGCCCCCACAAAAAAACGACACCTTGCAATATATCCCTTCAACTCCATGCAGTTACAATCTTGGATAAATACAATACGCTCATTTTCTCCAAAATATTGGCTCAGCTCTCTCAGAGCATCCCGATCATCATTATTATGAGCTACAACATGCGGAATCAGCGCAACATTCATTTCTGTATGATCCAAAATATACTGTATCAGTGTTAAGTAGTTTTGTAGCGCAGCACCCTTTTGTGACTCACATTTGATAACAAGCGGACTTAGATTAATTCCAACAGTATTATTCTTCAAAAAATTCTTCGGCAACGGTAACTCTACTGTGTCTAGAAGGAAAGCAGGGTCAGGTACTAAAATTGTATTCTCATTATATTTCTTTAAAAGCTGGTATGTTATGCTCTCTCTAGCAGTGATGAGATCATAGTGTGAAATGTCTTCTGCAATTGCATCTGTCATATCATCAGGTTCAAAAGAACACCCCCACAAAACAGTTTTTGCCCCAGTTCTGTGTATTCTGGTGTTATAATGCCCCAATATGTCTCTACCCGCATAGCAATAGTTATCTCCACCAATGGAAAAACAGACATCCGTTTTCTTTAATTCAGAGAAAAAATTCCCATGTTTGAAAACTGTGGACAGATAGTTGTTGTGAAATATTCTACGATACATTGAGGCAACAATATTTCTAACGCTATATCTAGGAAGTTGCTGTTCACTATCATCATATACTGTAACAATTTCATCCAAATTATATTTCTTTTCCGTCTCAGGGCGGCGAGAATATAAGATAATCTCATCACTTCCCAAAAGCTTCGCAGTTGCGCGCACTATTGCTTCGCAACCATGGTTATCACTCCCATTATGATAGTACAACTTTAGCATTGTTTAGTCTCCTTATAATCCTCAATCGTATTAGTTTTAGGACGGTAAATTCCTTTTCACATCCATTCAATTTCTTGTTCCGAGCTTTGTCTGAATATAAGCAACAAAATACTTCACTGACTCTCTAAAAGATAATTCCCCAATCGTTTTTAATCTTTTTCTATTAAAATTTAAAATATCCGCTGCCTTATTTTTCTCCTGTTCAGGAATCCATTTATTTAAAAAAGAGGTATACACCAAATCCATTAAAGATTTCCTCAGAACCGCTTCCAATTTAGTTTCGCACAAATCTTGATATATTTCTGCATGTTCTTGCCTAATTAACAGAGAATCAGTATATCTTTTGTCATCTCTATTATTCCCATGAGAAAGACTTTGTTCTTGAATCAAGTAATAATAACCCAAGTACGGAACAAATGTCACCTTACTGCAAAGTGTGTACAATCTTGGCATAATTTCCAGATCTTCATAGTATAAATTACACTTGAACCGCTTATTCTCCCACATAGACCAATGATACAGTTTGCCCCATGGATTTACAATATTGATGGCAGGATTATTATGAAAATAGCGTAATCTTAACGCTTCTATTCCCGTAAGTGTGATTTTGTCATCTACTCTATATTCTTCTCTTCGATTGTTTGTATCTACCGACACATATCCACACACACAACAGTCCGAATCGCCAATCTCTCGATATAAATTTGCACATATATTGTTTTCCAAGGAATCATCTGCATCCACAAACATTATAAATTCTCCAACCGCTTCATCCAAACCACGGTTTCTTGCTGACGCTGCACCGGAATTCGATGTATGAAAAACCTTTATTCTCTGATCAAGCGTTGCTAAGTAATCACATATTCTCGCACTATTGTCTTTGGAGCCATCATCAATCAACAATATCTCCAGTTTGTTATAAGTTTGATTCATAATGCTTTCAACGCATTTTTCAACATATTTTTCTGCATTATAAACAGGAACTATTACAGAAACCAAGTTTTCCGTTCTACTGCTGACCAAAACTATTCTCCTCCAGTTTTCCCTAACACTCTCTTGATTGCCCGCTTAACTCTTTTCGGCACTAAAGATATAATATATCTCTTGAGCTTTACAACTCTTAAGCGTCTCTGATACCAAGACTCTACATGAGCATATCCCTTTTCGTACAAACTAAACACTGTATCCCGTTCATCCTTCGGCAAAGATGGATGCAATAATTGAGCATTATACTTTGCAGCCTTCTCATAGGTTGACTGCCATTTCTTTATACCATCACCATACAAATCTATCAGCGTAGAACCATGAGCATTATTAGTAATCAGGCAAGAAACGCCATCCTTTTCGCATATTTCTCCTCCATTGGTTACCAGCAATTCTGGATGCACCAGATCTATACACCAATAATCTCCAATTGTTACATCACCCGCTCTATGTTCAGAAGCATACGGACATTTGTAACAGCTTTCTCGATATGTATAGCCATTTAAGAACATCTGATAATAAGACGACTCTTCTGGAGGCAAGTAACCCACCTTAGTGTTGCCTTCATCATCATTATAAGTGACTTTCCCAAGTAATTGCCATCCTTGATTCTTGTCTCTAAATCTAAAGTCTGCTATCGAACCGCCCAGTCTTTTCTCGTAATCATGAATATAATCGTTAAAGAACCTAACACTCGGTACACCGTGGCAGACTATCTCAATTGTATATAAGTTCTCGTATTCTTTTCCAAGGAAGCCTTTTACTCCAGCGACCTGGCAGGCAGTACCACTAAATAGAACTACCTTTCCTTCCTTCAAGTCCTTCTGCACTGCACCATAACACTTCGTCATATCACTTTGGACATACTTTGATCCCTTGAGTAGATATAGATCTTGCTCATCCGCTATCCGAATGTGCTGCACAGCAAACCCGTCTTGCGCTCTATTCAATGCACAACCATATACTATACCGCCATTGTTCAAGACACATTTTGCAATACCAGAAAAAATTCCACCTGATGCGGACTCAAGAATATTCGTAGAATCAGAAATCGCTACATATGTCTTTTTTAGCGACAAAGGGGGGAAACCTACCCCATTTCTAAATTTACAGGTTCTTTCACATTTGCCGCAGTTGATGCACAAATCTGGATTAATTACAGGGTATAAAAATCCGTCTTGATCTTCCTGCATCATAATTGCAGATTTAGAACATGAAGCTGCGCATGCGCCGCATCCACAGCACTCGTCTTTCTTCATAGTGTTAATTTTCATCCTATTTTCCCTTTTCAACTATCGCAATATTAAGAGCGTCTAATCTGCGAGATTACATCATAAATCCTAGATTTCAGTCGTTCACCTCGTGATGGCTCTAAATATCTGGACAACTCCTCACTTGAAACTCCTTTATCAAGTGCCTTAAAGAATTCGTTTCTATTCTTATGTAATGATACCACCTTGGCCTTAACGACATTTGCTTCTTGTTCTGAAGTACTACGATAAAGCACATCTTCTTTAATGGATGAAAATAGTTGGCGGCCTTTTTCTGTATGTATTAAAACAGTCGATATACCCTTGTCATCATCCATTTCTGGCATAAAACTTTCTATACCCCAGCAATCCCCCAATGTAATATCAGCACAACTATTCAAGTCACGATATTTACAGTCATAGCAGGAAGGTCGCAACGATATATTTTTGATAAACATTCTCATATAAGCATTCTTAAAAAATTCTTCTGAATACTCCTTCCCATCATCAAAAAGGATGCTCAGCGAATAATCTCGCCACCCCTTTCGTTTATCTCTAAATTTAACATCAACAGCTTTCGCTTTGTATTGATTCTGTTTTTCCTGTACATAATGCTTCCACAGTTTTGGGCTTGGTACTCCATGGCATAGCAAATCCACTGTATACAGGCCCTTATAATCTTTTTCCAGATAATGCTTGAGGCCAAAAATCTGACACGGTGTTCCAGAATAAAGGACCGTTTTCCCTTGCTCTAATAAAATCTTTGTCTCACGGAATGTGTGTAAGGTATTGCTTTGAACATACTTGCTTCCGCGAAGTTTACCAATCTCCTCCAAATCACCGATTGAAATATGGCATACTTCCATATCGTTATTAAACGCTGCTCCAAAGCAATATCCATCATTTTCCATAACTTTACAGGCTAAAGCAGAAAAAACACCTCCGGACGAGCTCTCTAATCTAATATTGAAAAAACTATCTTTAACTCTGACAATATAACTTTCATTGTTAGAAATACCAAAATGAATTTCGTTAAGCATTTGACAGGCACGGATGCATTTAGAACATCCAATGCATTGTTGCGAATCTACTTTGGGATAGTAAAATCCCTCGAAATCCTGGCGCATATCAATACACCCTTTGGGACATACTTCTGCACAAGCCCCGCAACCGCAACACAAATAACCAATATCTCCTACATTAACCATATTTCCCCCACATTACCTTACCAGAATCTTTGACAAATGCAATTTGCCTTTCGTGATGCGATCAAGCAAATTAACACATTTTGCATACTCCTCTGTTCTGTGATAAGCAACCACAAAAATTATATTCGGAATAATACAGCATACTCCTGCTCGTATAAAAAAAGTTCCCCAGTCTCCCAAATGGATATTCAAACACACAAGGTAGGTTGCAACACAAGCTACCATTGATATACCCGCATATTTTAAAAGTTGCTTTAAATACTTAGGCAACAGTTCCCGCGAAAAAATAGTTGTAAATAAATTATGAAGCAACCATGGCATACCAATAAAAAGCATTGATATAACTGTAGATAACAAAACACCATAGATGCCCCAAAATTGAACCAAAATCAGGTTTAATGTCAAGTTAGAAAGTGCTGTCACAAGAGGTCGAAAACGATCAGAATGCCATATTCCGGCGGCGTCTTTGTATAAATTCAAAAGCTGGTTTATCTCATAAACGTAATAATAAATGCAAAAGCAGATTACAGCCAAAAAAGCTAATTGCAGCTCCTCCCCAACCCATATCTTCATAAACGGTTGATAAAGGCATAATAGACAGTAAGCACAAAAACCTGCTATCCAGGAAATTAGCATTGTGAACACCGTAAGATCGTTGAAGTTCTTTTCTTTTGTTTCTACTACAAGACTATTCCCTATTCCAGCGGTACATGAAGTAAATATGATTGAAACAAACCCTATAATAGAATTTAAAATATAGAAGTAGTTCTGATAAATAGCAAGCATTTCTATTCCAAGAAAAGCAGAGATCACTATCGTATCAACCGAATTAACTACTACTCCTCCAATTTTCGCTGTAAACAAATCTCGAATTCTTTGTGTAATCCCGCGAACAACACTTTTTTCCAAGCGTCCGGTTGGCTTGTAATTGGGATACATTTTCGTCACCACAATAGCAACTACAATATTTGTTATTGCTTGCATAGCGAGCGATACAATTATATATAAATAATAGTTTTTTACAAAACAGATAATATAGATCTGTATTGCATATTGTATTATGCTTGTAATCAGCATAATAATATTTGTCACATCAAGACGCTGATGAGCAGTTAACAGGCAGTTTTTATAAGCGAAAAGCCAATACGACAATACAGTTGAACCAAGGTTCAGCAGAAACAACACATAAATATTTAATTCAGATGGGATATCACCACTAATCAGATTTGGAATAAAAGGCAGAATAACCAAACCTGCCACGGCAATAACTACGCCAATTATTCTGTAATAGATTTTATATAAGCGCATTAGAGCGCAAATATCATGCGTGTTATCTTCTGCAATTGGCTTATACATACTGTAAACCATTGCACTGCCAACACCTAGTTCAGCCAAATTTAACACTTGCAGAATAGAAGAAAAAAGACTATTGAGTCCCAAATATTGTATTCCCATGAAATATATCATGGCAGTACGCATCAGAAATGGAACAAATACCTGATAAACCTTCAGAATTGTTCCAAAAATCATATTTCGTGTCGCATTTTTGGTTCGCTCTATTTTCATGTGGAAACTTCCTCGCTACTTCTTTGCTGCATTTTCTAATAATGCCGACTGAATTGCCTCAAGTTTAGCATATCCACTAATATTGTCAGGTTCCAGATATGCTCCCTCACTCCATTCATTCCATGCATTCAAAAACACTACCGGCTTATCATGATCCCTCGCCTTCTTTATAAGCCTTGTCATATAGTCCTGGAATTTTGTAACTGTAAATCCAGAATACATTACGCCATGCTTATTTCTCGGAGTGTTATCCCAATCAACAAATCCACCAGGCAAGAATTTCTCATCCATCTCGTACTCTAAAATTTTCTCCCATGCCTCGTCATAGAAGAAAACCGACAGATTCTCCGGCTTCGAATACCCCCCGCCAGAATGCTTACTCCTCTTACGATAAAAAGCAATCGGAGCTTCTCCAAAAGTATTTCGGAGCAACTGCACACTATGGGCAGTTCCAGGATTCTTCATCGACTTTGAATTTCTTGAAAACACAGGTTCAAATTCAATTCGATAGTCGAAAACGTCCTCTCGATAATACATATCAGCATAGTAAGTTGGAAACTGAAATGCAAAACAGATACCCGGAAATCCTTCTTCTGTAGCACGCTTCCGGAAATAATCTGTCATTGCCACAATATCTATGATCTGCTCAGGTTTATAAATGATAAATAATGGCTTCCCATTCATAGTAATATAACGCTCATCTCGGAAAAATGGCAACAGATACTGGAAATGTAGCTCCCACTCCCGTTTCCCACCATATTCTTGAGCCATTATTATTTCATGATTTCCTCCATCCCAGTTTCTCGACCAGTTTTCATTTGCCCAGCAAAAGCAAAATGGCAAATTGATATCCTTATTATTCAACATCTGCTCTGCCGGCTTCTCTAGCAGCCTCTTGCCGTCCTTAAACCAATAATGATAGTAGCAGAACCCGAAAATTCCATATTGTTTTGCCAGCTCCGCCTGCCATAGTTTTGTTTCATCATCCAGCAAATTATAATAATTATCGCCAAGTGGCAATTTGGGTTGCTGATGCCCCTCAAATAAGGGAACAGCTTTCCGGACATTTGTCCATTCTGTAAATCCTTCTCCCCACCATTTATCATTTTCAGGAATTGTATGAAATTGCGGTAAGTAGAAAGGAATAATCTTGACCCCTTTGCCATCCATAATCTCTGCCATCTTTTTTATACCTCCGCTCCATTTACAGCCATAAATTCCTTATAAGCACCTTCAAGGCAGTTCATCTGCCCTTCACTTAGAGAAAAAAGTGCATGTCTACGAAATAACCTTGCCATATTCATAAGCCGTTGTAGTTTTTTTCTCTTATAGTAGTAATACATGCCTGCGCCATCAATCCCGAAGCGTTTCTTATAATAAACAAATGTTCCATTCAGCCTCATACGATACTGTTTTTCGCTGAATTCATCTGTCTTTTTTACTGTCCCGCCATCAAAATGAATAATCCGAGCTTCCGGAACGGACCAAATCTCATAACCCATATCCGTAATTCTAGCAGATAACTCCTGCTCTTCCGCATACATGAAGAACTCTGGATCAAACCCGCCTGTCTTCTCAAATAGTTCTCTACTCAAGAACATATCTGTTCCAAATATGTATGCAACCTTCTGAGGTGAACCTGAAAAATTAAATTTGTCTGCAAAAATTTCCTTGTCTTGTAATTCTTTATCTTCTATCCGGGCAATTCTACGATTTCTGACTATTTGGTTAAGAATAGTCTTCCAGCTGGATTCCCTTTTCACACTGTTAACATTATCGAAGTTCATACAAAAGGATGAAGAAGCCGTCATACTTGTAGTATACAGATTCCCCCCCACAACTCCAACTTCAGAGTGATTTATCAAGAATTCCATTAGCAAGCTAATCGCATCATTGACAAGCAATGTATCTGAATTCAGTAAAAACAAATAATTTCCCCGTGCGTATTTTGCTCCCAAATTATTCGCTTTTCCAAATCCAAGATTTTCACCTGCATCAACTATAATTGCAGCTTTTGATAACTTATCTTTAAATATGTCTAAAGATCCATCATGCGACCCATTATCCACCACTATTATCTCATACGAAATCTCTTTTGTTTTAGCTTGTATGCTATTTACACAATCAACAACCATTTCCGGCGTATTATAATTCACGATAATAATTGAAACATCCATTTTTTGAATCCCCCGATGTTAGTGGTCCTTTCTAAGCAATCGCTTGGCTGTATCTCTTAACTTAAAATACCGAAAAAGTTTCTTGGGGTTATCCCTAACAATATACTTCGCAAGTACTCTATATTCTCCCGTAGTATGCGTTTCACTCAGATAGGCAACCAAACCTTCAACGTTCCGCACTTTAACATATGCCAGTATATATTCTTGCCACATCTTCTGCTCGTATAAATAACAAAAGATATTATTCAAAACGCTCTGCCGAATTGCCTGCTCAGCCTGCTCAGATATTTTTATCTTCGATAAAGCAATTCTACGCATATTTAAACTATTTGAGATAAAATCCCACACAGGAGGAATCCTTTTCCCTGGCTGGTAAAAATAGTTATATCCTACATAGTTACTGACATAAAAACTTTTACATTTTTCAAAATATGACAAATTAAATGCCAAATCTTCCTGTGAATACATATGTTCATCAAAATATGTATTCAAAAGTTTTATAATATCTATTCTATAAATTTTATTAACGAGATAACCAAACATCTCCGGCTGGTTACATATTATGTCCCAAATCTCATCATCATATCTTCCCTCACATGGACAAAAGCGACTTTTACATCTGCCCTGATCATACCAGTTGATTCCACCAATAGCCACATCAACATGTCCATCCACAATTGCGTCAACATATTTTTCTACATTATCCGGAAGCATTACATCATCGCCATCTGCAAACATGATGTAATTTCCTGTTGCCGCTTGAATACCCGCATTTCTTGCGGAAGACACTCCACCATTAGCCTTATGGATCACTCGACATCTGGTATCCTTATTTTCTATGGCACTACATAATTGTAATGTATGATCCTCCGAGCCATCATCAACTATCAGGATCTCAATCTCGTTATATGTCTGCCTTTGAACACTTTCGATACTTGCTTCTATTGTTTTCTCTGCATTATAAGCGGGAATTATAATGGTAACCTTTGGTTTCATATATCTCTCCTATACAGAAGCAACTACCCTATATGCCCCAGATTTAATGAGCAACATTAGCAGCTTTTGCTTCCATGGTACTTCAAATTCCCTGAGATCCAGTTTGGTTACCCTGACATCGTGATCTTTGACAATACGCTTACAATACTCTGTTCGCTGTTTGTCATTTGAAATATATTTTCGTTCATTCAGCGCCAACATGATGCAAAACCATCTTAGCAGCGTCAATTGCTTACTAAAATCATATAGATCAGTATCTGAGAAATCTCTCTCAGCTGCGTATATAAGGTTTCTACACGCTTCCCATCGGCCTGACCGAAATGATTTTGAAATAGATTTATCATTATAAAAGTAATGATACACACCCGCTGTTTCAATATAATAAAAGTTTTCCGCTTTGATAACAACATTCGCGCTAAAAAGCAGATCTTCACTGAACTTGATATCTTCATAAAAACGAAGTCCATGTTTTTCAAGGAAACTACGTTTATATAAAGACCCCCAAGCTCCGACGATTGGTCCCATTGTCAACTGCGGTGTGACCAACAGTCTCCAATATAATTCTTGGATCATTCGATCTTTATCATAAAAACCACCTGGCATCTCACGAGCAGATTCCAACATACAGGGTGCATTTTCTCCTAATCCTGGCCACCCGCTACGAATTGCCCTATACCGGACAAAATCTACCTGGTATGTCTCCGCAGCCTCGACCAGTTGTTCCAATCCGTTCAGTTCCAACCAGTCATCACTGTCAAGGAAGAACACATACTCTCCTGTTGCGACCTTTAATCCTGCATTTCTTGCCGAAGCAAGTCCACCATTCTCTTTATGTATTACACGAACACGCGAATCCTCTTCCCTATATTCATCACACATCTGCGGACATTTGTCCGGAGAACCATCATCGACCAAAATGATTTCCAGCGCATGATAAGTCTGTAAAAACACACTTTGAACACAACGGTCAAGCCACGGCTCTACATTATATACAGGTATAATAACTGAAATTACCGCATCCATACCTATCTCCATTTTACTTTTTCATTTTCAAAACATAATCTATGTATGCTACGGAAACAGATTTTTGTTGTTCCAGTCGTTCATCCACCAATTCCCAATTGATTGGATGAATATTGTCTAAATCTGATACAGACTGAATCAATCTTTCCGAAAGTCCTGCCATTTCTAACAAATCACGCATTCTTGTATTAAGATTTTCTTTCCGGTTTATAACGAAGAAATCTTTATGAAACATGATAGCAAACGCTGTTGCATGGAAGGAATTAGAGACAACTGTATTTGATTCCAAAACTGCCCCTAAAAATTCTCGTGGTCCCATACTGTTGACCACTTTTGCATCCATGCGAGTCGAAAAAAAAGATACAATACGTTCTCTTTTTTCTTCAGCGATTTTTCTTGTTATCCCCTGAACCAGCTCAGAATCATCGAAATCATACATGAAGATGCTCCCATTAATTCCTTGCGGCAACGCAATCTTCTTCCATGCAAAAGTGGAAAGCAAAAACACCGGATCACATACTTCTTTTCCATGAAGCTCCATCTCGCCTAATGTGATCAGGCCGCTCTTTTCCCGAACTGAAATTGCATCTAGCTCAGACAACAACGGTTTCATAAATAACTTATCCTCATTAGAAATCTGCTCCGTTGCAAAGCTGGCCGCATAGGATGCTTTCACCTTCTCTTTCGGAGCAAATGCTAGGTAAAAAGATGGATCTCTTCCATTCTTAAAAAGCGGATTCCAAATCTGATCACTTCCAGCAAAATAAGCATCTGCAATCGGAGGATTGCGCTGGAGAGCCGCGAAAGAATCATACTTCGGTGTCAATCTTAAGTACTCTTTTCGAAACTTATCAAAATTTCTTTTTCTTTCACTATGTCTTGCCTTTAAGCGCTTTGGAAGTTTAGCAATCAAATATGTTTCTCGTATAACTGGAACATCATATTTCGGATTATCAATACTTATCAGGCTATAGTGTCTGCTTAAATAATCCGGTTTATAATCAATAATTTCAGCATTATGCCCACAATCAATCAAATACTGTTGTAATGCATACGCTTGCAGACTTGCACCGACATTATATACATCATGACATGTAATTGTATTAATCTTCATCATCTATCATCCTGTACAGTTTATTCACTTCATTAGAATTTGAATAATCCCTCTCTAAACAATTCTTCTTTAGGAAAGCCATTTTTGAAGGATCTAGAAGTAATGCTGCAATTCCTGCTGCACAGCCCTTATTGTCCATTGGGACAATAATTCCATCTACACCATCTTCAAGCTGGCTAGTCGCAGTAGCATAGTTCGTAATTACAACCGGCTTTCCTATCATCTGTGCCTCACGAACAGTAACGCTCTTTCCTTCATATCGACTTGGCTGGACATACAAATCGCAAGCTTTGATATACGGATAAGGATTTTCTCTTTTACCCAAAAGAATCACGTTATCTTTCATTTCAAACTCAGAGATTTTATTCTGAATTAACTCCTCATCCGGTCCAAATCCTATTATATACCATTTAATGTTCAATCCCATTTCTATCAACTGCGCACAGATATCAGGTACATTGTCGAAATTTTTGGGGGTA
Source organism: Clostridiales bacterium (assembly GCA_021204085.1). GTDB lineage: Bacteria > Bacillota > Clostridia > Lachnospirales > Lachnospiraceae > Eubacterium_I. The sequence continues at coordinate 26,539 of JAJPZY010000104.1, forward strand.
CAGTAACGCCCGATGGAAAGCAGTCTAAATGAATCGTCCTGTATCATCTCGTATTCAGCGTCAAATTCTTCTCTTTGCTGATAAACCAGCTTTTTCGGTAAAATGTTTTCAATCATTATCAAGCGATTTCGCAAAGGCGGAAATATCTCAACGAAACCCGCTGACACCGTTTCGGAAATTGATATAATATGATCGTATGCAGCCCACATTTTCATTTCCGAAGGTATGTCAATCTTAATATTTGTGTAATCAGTGTGAATCCACGCTATTTTTCTTTTGGAACGCACCTTATTCGCAACTATATAATGCGGTGTCAAAAAGCTAATCGCCATATCATATTCGACATCAGGCTGAATCTCAGGCATAAAGCGATAGGTATACTTATGACTATATTCAAGTTCAACATCACTTTCGGTGTAACTATTCCTTCTGTTAAACTGTACTGCGCGAAACTTCCCAAACAATCGAGCTGATGTTAGCAAAAAATGCCCTTCCTTTAAAGTATCCTTCATCGGGCGTGCCAAAACCGTGTACGCTGGTATGGAAGGCAACAGATTCACATACTGCGGAATTTGGCATAAAAGTTCCCCCTCATGTCGTAAAAGGAACAAATCTATATCATATATTTCAGGATCTATCGCATCGAGTAAACCTATAAGACTTCTTTCAGCTCCGCCTAGTTCCATCGCATGTGAAACAATCAATATATGTTTTTTCATTTACGAAACCTCTTAAATGCATCTACACCAAAAATTCGGTGCAATGGTTTTGTTAGTATGCTCCGTATGATTGTGCTTCGACTCATCCAACTCTTTGAGTACCAATGGATTGATATTGTATTATTAGTTCGATTCAACCTGCCAGTTGGATCATCATATGGGTTCATGTATTCTATAGGCAAAATTTTAGCACCTGCAACAATCTGGCATGATCCATCTAACTTTAATCCAAAGGGCACCAGTGCTCTCGTGTTGAGCGCAGGACATGCTATTAATGGATATTCTCCATTAGCATCTGGCATTAATTGAGCATAAATATCCACCATAGCATCAATAGTTGGATGATGAGGTACAGAGCCAAAACCTTGTCCTGTATTTATGTTTTCATTGTTTTCAAATCCATAAAAAGCTTCAAACTCTAAAAGTTCATTCGGTGACTTAACTAATTCTACATCTGTATCAAAGTAAATGCCACCATATTCACTAACAACAAGCAAACGTGCAAAATCGCTCAGAAATGCCCACTTTTTATTCTTATAGCACCAGCCCAGATATGGATACTGATCCATCTTGAAATTATCCTCATTCCATTCTATTATTTCAAAATCCGGACAATATTTATACCAGCTCTCTATACAATGTTGTACTTTTCGAGGTTTCTCATTTTGGCCAAACCAACAATAATGTATCTTTTTAGGTATCATAAACATCCTCAGCTTTTTTAACAAAATGTTTCGTTACTTTACCTTAGCATTAATATAAAGCGATAAAATCATTCCAAAAGGAACCGCTAATACTGTGATCATTTTACATGGAGAGTATTGCAAAATGCTTCTAAACTTCCCCGCTATGATACAGCTAGATACCAAGTGTATGGAATTCCTAAATTTAAATTTGAATGATGTATTTGGAAAGCTTAAATACAACCTCCTTGTTTCAATAAAGCTATTCGGGCTATTTTTATATTGCCGCAATATAGAATTGCTCATACCATTTGCTTGATATTCTACATATCTAAGGTTTTCATTTAAAACAAGGAAATCATAATCCTTGCTAATCTGTAAATGCATATAGTGTGGATTGAAATTTTTCTCTCCAGGATACACCTTCATAGGGGCATACTTTTTATACAATTCCGTTCGAACGACGTTCGTTCTATCCCCATTTTTGATTTTATATTTTCCTATCAAAAGGTCTATCAAATTTATAGTTTTTTGATTTGGCAAATAATCTCCAATCACCTCATCATTGGTATAGAAATCTAGGCCTACAATGCCAGCAACTTTGTCTGATCCACATTTCTTCCAGAATTTGAGGACTTTTTCAACCGCATCGTCAGGCATATAATCATCAGAATCAATGCACATACTAAGCTCCGTAGTTATGTGTGAAATCGCCTCATTATACGCTGTATGAAGCCCGCCGTTTTCCTTGTAATAATACTGAATTTCAAATTCACGCTGGCTCGCTATCCACCCCTGCACTAATAATTGTGTATCATCCGTTGATCCATCATCTATAATCATCCAAACGAAATGTTTATTTGTTTGCCGTTCCATACTTTCGTAACACCTCGGCAGTAAATCTGCTCTATTATAAGACGGTGTAAATATGGTTAAAGGTGTGTTGTTTTCCTTCATATCCTCACCTAAATTCTCTACAATTATACACAACTACAACGATTCTTGTTGTATATGCTACGCACTAACCCACAGGTTCTTTCATAACCTATCATTTTGCACATAACATAAAGCACAAGCACTTTTTTATTGCCATTGTGATATTTCAAAACCCATTTATAAACAGAAAGCCTTTTTATATTCTTTATTTGCTTATTTTTCGCTTGAGCCTGAATCTTGATAAATGTTGAATACTGAAAAGCAATATATGCGTATATTGCTTTTCTTTTATCCTCTTGCATGGTATTGCAGAGCTTAAAGCATCTAATAATATTATCGCAAAGATCAGTACACTTTTTATCATCTATTGAATGTGTAATTGAATTATCTCTTTGCCTATAGCAGTAAAAATTTTCACATACAAAATCGATTGATCGCGCTTGAACTAATAATTTCAGGCACCATTCTATATCTTCAGAGAAAACCTCTTGTCTAAAAAGTGTTTTATCCGATAGGATGCTATGTCTTATCAACTTGTTCCATGCGGATGCTATATACAATCCATGAGACATCATAAATTGCAACTGAGAATTATAGTCTTTTAATGATAATGGCATATCCGTCTGTCTCTGAAAATATGGTACAAATTCATTTGTTTTTTCAAAGAACTTCACATATGAAAAATTTAAAATATCAGCGTTGGTAACCTCAATTCGTTTAACCAATCGCGAAATAGCATATTTATCACTCCAATAATCATCGCCATCCAAGAAAAGAATATAATCACCAGTTGCCTCCTTCAATCCAAAATTCCTGGCATCCGATAATCCTCCATTCTCCTTGTGAAAGATCTTAACCCTATTATCTTTTTTAGCCCACTCATCACATATTTCGCCACAATGATCTGGGGAACCATCATCCACAAGAATGATTTCCAAATCCTTGTATGATTGTCTAACTACGCTTTCTATACATTTAGGCAAATATTTCTCTATGTTAAATATCGGAATAATTACACTTATTTTCATTTATTTCACCCTATTAACTCACAATACTCCCCAAGAGAAGTGCATCTGATAGTAGAAGAAGACTAAATATGCACCTACCATTATAAATTTTATCAATCTCGATGATTCACGTGTAAACATGTGATCAATTAACCATGGCAAAGAAATATATCCCATTAATGTCGTATATATTGGTAAGCGACCAATATAAATACCGGAAGAAACACCAGCTAACGCATAAAGTATCATCGTACATGCACTAGCATTGACACAGATATTGATAACAGGATCATCCGCTTCATCTACGTATTTCTTGCCAATAATTGAAAAAATTGCCGGTACGGAATAAACAAGAATTCTTAAAATACTTGTCCCATCATCCGAAGACCAAATGTCGTTTGTAACCAAATCACTGTATTGTGTTTCTGCAAGCATATCGTCTAATATCGTTGTAAACTGATCTACAAAAAGGATAGCAATTCCAACGCACAACATAAAAAGTATTGTTTTTTTATTCCATGCCCTACCTTGAATTATAAAAATAATAGGTATCATAATTAAAGCTGATGCGTGAATTGTAGAAAGCAATAATATTATTATTATCGTCGGAATATACTTTTTTCTTACAATTAAGCCAAAACATGCGAAAATACCTGCTACTGCGATAAATTGCCGAGTACCGTTATGCATCCAAGACAAATAATCCGTTGACGCCACAAACAGAAATATGCTTATCCAAAAATTAGATGAATATTTTCTATAAATCAGCACAAGACAAAGGATTTGGAAAATGGCAATCACCATAAAAAAGAGAACATCTGAATTTCCAAATATTGTCTTAAACAAAGTTGTTAATACTGTAAAACCTTGGTCTTTCGAATTTTCACTCAAGTATTCTGGAAGCTCTGATAATGCAGCTGGAGCCGTTGTAAAAATCCTTCTGTATGTAGCTGTATCACCAAAATTATCCAGTCTATTTCCACTCCAAATCGCAAGTGGCGCAACAAATAGCAGTGCAGCTGGTATACTCCATCGCGCTTCTCGTTTACCTAATACTATCTCATTTCTTTTAGGAAATATAAACGCGATAATTCCTCCACCCACAAATACCCATATCAGTAACCACCAGTAGTTTGTCAACGTCATTCTCTATATCCTCCAATAGCAAAAAAAGCTTACGTTCAGCCATTCAGTACGACTTAATTTTCTCATGCGTTCCCAAGCAAATAAAATATCGGGAAGGTCAGAGATTCCAATATGGACTATCTCTCAAATAACGCAAAGCATGGAACCTGATATTATCAGCTAAATATCACTAGCATCATGACGACATTATATCACACACTCTAGATGGTTCAATGCCCTGCACTACATGCCATCTAACATAAATAGTCTTTACGCTTTTCTTAACACAAAACAAGCCAGGAATCGGATTATTTTGATCACTCCTTTGCCTGACTCTGTAGGTAAATACGAATTCAATTAATACACTACGGAAAATTCCTCTGGCTGCCAGCTCCTGAAATAACCATATGCTCATGCGTTTACATAACGCAACTAATATTCTACCACATTTCTGGAAAATGTCCACCGGAAATATCAACAATTCATGGTGTTTCCGTTCGTTTTTTCGTAATTTTTCTTTGCACTCAATGAAAACGTAACCGAGACATTCTATCAATGGCAGCATCTCAATTTGCATTGCAGAGTATGGCTTCGCCACATACAGAAAACCTTTCCCTGCATTTTCCGAAAATTTCTGTCCATGTGCCTTCTCAGATGCGGCGGTGCGACAACCCGTAAGAACTCACTTCTTGTGACGAGGTTCAAAGGAAACCTCTCTGAATATTCTACCACAAACTGCTGATTTGTCCACTGATAAGATTCATAAAGTCACAAGATTTCATTTCCAAAATCAGGTCGCAATGTCCTCGAATACAACAGAAAATGCCGAGATGCATCACATACTGTGATTGCATCCCGGCACTCAGTTTTCTCAGTTGATTTCTTTTTTCTGTTCTCTCTCCAGCAGAGGATGCCGTGCCAGAAAACTGTCCCGGTTTTGAATGACTTTGCCCAGCTCCATCCACTGTTTTCGGACGCTCTGAAACTCGGCATACTGTGCGTCTTTCTGTGTCTGCAGAGCTACTTTTTCTGCCTTCAGATCCGCCAGATTGGGCAGCTTTGAATCGCCAAAAATCTCCCTCAGCTCTCTGCCTGCAGTTTCATACAGCGTAAGCTCCGCCTGATGCTCCTTTTTGAATTTCTCCTTTCTGCCGCCTTTTACATATTCCCGATACACAGACTTTCCTTTATAATATTGTCCCAGGAGCCGCAGCTTTTTGTTTCGGTCTTTGATCTCAGCTTCTGTATCCTTCATTGAAGCTCTGATACTACGGAAACGCTCTGTCAGAATAGCATATTCTTCATCCAATTCACCACCAGAAAGCAGCCCATGTTCCGACATGAAATTGAATGTTTTCGCCTGCTCCTGCAGATTATGAACCTTGATCCACTGGGCATAGGCTTCGCTGTCTCCCGCCTTCGACGAGTCAATCAGTTTTCCTATATTTTCGCCCTCCAATATCGCCGCAACATGAGACAGACCGGTGTCTTCCACAGGATGATTTGTTGCCGACTTAGTGGAACCAGAAGACAACGCTCCCTCCCCGACTGGTTCATGTTCTGCTGTCTGCTCCGCAATCCTTCTCCTTTTTTCAAAGATGGTTCGTTCTATGGCCTCTTTTCCAAAGGCATCCCCCAAATTTCTGGATGTGATGCCTCGCTCCCGGCCGGACGGGATATAGCTCCATCGCCCTCTGCTTTCCTTCACCTGTATATGATAGCTCTCCAACAGGATTTTACGGAACTCAGCAACAGACTGGCTCTCTGCAGCGGCGCTCAAAATTGCCTGACGGATTCTCTCTTTTTCTGTCTCAAATTTCGTCTGCTTTACTGGCTCGCCAGCAGATAAACGCTCTGCATTTTGCTTGTCAAGCTCTGCCTGACCCTGCTGTGCGGCACGGTATTCCCGGTCAGTGACTCTACGATCAGATTGGAACAAATCTACCTGATGCAGTCCTGCATCCTGGCACATCTTCATCACGTCCGCCCGAAGAAACTTCATCAGATCCTTGGTGCAGTTATGCTTGTACCCGGCCTTGCAATCGTACTTCCTCTGTTTATAAGGCAACGGCTCCGTGTCCAATTTCCGAACACTGTTCAGCACAATATGGACATGGATATTTCCGGCTCCATTCTGCCCATCTTCATGGGCGCATACAAGCATCTGATGCCCTGGAAAATGCGTCCGGGCAAATTCCAGACACATCTTCTGTGCCTGTTCCAACGTCAGCCCCAGTTCTCTGTCCTGCGGGTCAAAACTGATGATGTAATGATGTGTTTTGATTTCGCCCTTCTTCGTGTTTTTCTTAAAAACACGGTTTGTAGTTCGGCACTCAGCGGCAAATGCCCCTGGGTCGCAGTTGATGCCATCCAGGATATAATTCTTTTTCTGCACTGGGTAGCCATCTGTATCCAGAATCAGCTTTCCGGTCTTTTCATTGTGTTCAAAAATCAGGTAGCGTTCAGCCGCTGTATAATCCTGATTCTTGCTGGCAATATGCTTGATGATCGCCATTACATTTCTCCCGCCATTTTCTCAATCTGCGCTTTCAGGGAATTGAGGTCCGCAATACAGTGGTTCAGGCTTTTCTGGAGGCTGGCCGTCATGGGATTTCCCTCGTTCAGATGCTTTGCTATCTGGTTGATATTGCTCCCGATTTTTCCGTACTCCGCTGCGATTTGGTCCAGCACATCACTGTCATAGACTGGGCGCAGCACAACATGAACCTTCGCTGTTGTGATGGCCTGGCGGATAAAATCCGACTGGCTTGTCTCCGTCTGCTCCAGTTTGGATTGGAACGCTTTCCACTCCTCATCGTTCATGCGGACCGTGATCACATGGTTCCGGTTTTCCGGATTATATTTTTTCTTTCGCTTCATTATTATATAGTCCTTTCTGTCGATAGTCTTGCAGGGCAAAGACAGCGACATTTTCAGTGCCAGCACTGAAAATCACTCTGCCATTCTGAACGGAGATAAGGCGCAAGCCCTTCATCCTCCGGCACAGAACGGCAAAGCGCCCCTGCGCTTTTTCACGAGGATTTGGGGAATCGTAATCCCCAACAAGTAGGCGGCGACAGGGAGGGTTTTTCCTGTGTATTACATTCCGTGTATGACACGGATGTATTACAAGCCGATACTTGCTCTTAGCTACTGAATCCCTCAGATTTACCCCCCCTGCGGGGTCTCATCTATCCGCTTCGCGGATTTGCCTCTGGCACAGTTATGCTGTCATTTGCGCTCCTGACTATTACCGTTGGCAGGAGCAAAATCGACACAAATTCCGAAAAAAAGTTTCCCACATCCAGATTTTTTCTTTTCAGCTTGGTATTTTCCATTGGAAGAAAAAATTACTGGGCATCTTCCGTCGTATCCCACTATTTTCGTGGCTGTTATCAGGATGGTCCTCCTTCATAATTAGGTAAAATTTATGAAAAGGAGTGACTGCTATGGCTAAACAAAGTCCGAAATTTGACGAGAAGTTCATACGGGAACGCATCGCCCTCCTGATAACGCAGAAGGGCATCTCAGCTACAAAGATGAGCAGAGAGATGGGATATGGGAAAGGCTATTTCAGCGATGTCTACATTGGAAAGCAAAGTATACCTTACGACAGGCTTTTCGCAACAATGGAATATCTGGAGGTGACACCACGGGACTTCTTCGACACAGAACTACCCTACCCGACAGTGACACGCCAATTGTGCGAAGAGTGCCGGAAGCTGGATATTGAAGATCAAAAGAGCTATCTTGAAATCTTCAAGCGGCAAAACAAAAAGAACGGAAAATCCTGAAGGTGCGGAACATGTTTTTACATGGGAATCGCATCTTCTTGTATTAAAGGAGGAAAAATGGAAATTGAGGAAGTAGAACGGATTGAAGAAATCTTGTCTAATGCGGATATGAGTGACGAGATGAAAGCTGCCTGTATCTATGGGATCAGCTTCACCAACACCGTCACCTCACTGGAAGCGAAGCTGCGCGGCGGTCACGATTTCGACCTGATTAGCAACGATGCGCTGCAAACCACCTTGGAGTTTTATGACGCTGACAATGTGATCATGACGGACACTGATGTTGGCCTGCAGGTCGCAGGAAATTACATGCACGAAATTACCCGTGCCGGAGTCTCTCCCGTCTGCGGGAGTGACCCGATTTATCTGGAAAAGTATCCGATGTTCCTGCAGACAATCGAACAGGACCAGGCCATTGTCATCCCTGACATTGGACAGCTATTTCCAGAAGACAGCATAGAGTATAAACGTCTGGAGCAAGGCGGCATACACTCGTTTATTGCCGTCCCCTACCACAAGATACATTCCGGTCTGGTGGCCGTAGTCAATCCCCGCAGGTACACGGACAAGATTGGTCTTCTACAGGTGCTTTCCTATGTATCTGTTGCAGAGATCAATGAAAAATTCCTGACACAGCTTTTAAAAGAGAATCGGATTGCCGAACCTCTGCCAGAGAGTGCGGATGTCTATGTCAAATTTTTTGACGGTCTGGAAATCCACAGTCATAACGGTGTCCTGACAGAGCACAATATTAAAAGCTCGCGGAATGTTGCCCTGCTCGCATTTACGCTGCTCAATGGAAAAACGGGTGTCTCCGGATATACAATGGAGGCGGGTTTATGGCTGAACGCAACAAAGCCGGTAAATGCACGAAAGACCGAGCTGAATATATCCAGCTATCTGCGAGATGTCATGAGTTCATTTTTCCCAGATGAACCGCTCATCCGCTGCGAGAATTTCCGGTTCAGCGTTTCGCCAACTTATCATGTCCGGACAGACTTGCAGGAAGTGGATGCCCTCTGCATCGAAGTCCTCCGGGAAACAGATGTCAGTAAAAAAATCGACCTGTACAAAAAAATCATACAGGACTACTCTGGCTGCGTCCTTCCCTACCAGCAGGACTTTCCCTGTATCCGGGATGTTGCAACTGAGTATGACCACAAGCGCCTCCGCTCCCTGCGGGAGTGTTTGAAGCTTCTGGTAGAGGAACGCCGGTACGACGAGGCCGTTGACCTGGCTACACCGGAGGGCCTTCGTTACTGTACAGATTCTTACCTGTTTTATTGGTTGGTACGCGCCTATATCGGCTGTGGAGAGCTTCTTCATGCAAAGGATGTATTTGAAGGCCACAAGAGTTATCTTCTTCCGGAACAAATTGTAGAATTGAACAGCCTCTTAAATTAACACTGATTTCAGGCTTGCCCCTGCGGTTTTCGCAGGGGCATTTTTATTTTCCTGCTTTAAAATCTATCCAGAAATATCCAGAACCAGTTGTAAGGAACCACATAGGAAAAAATCAGGAACCACAAAGATTAACTATTAAAAGTCAACCCCCAAATACGTGAATTGGAAGCTGCGGTTCTACCGAACCCCGCCGCCCTTGACAAACAGCATTCAAATACTGGATGAATGTCAGCGAGGGCGATGGAAGGAATAGCAGGCTAAGCCCAGCCGCCCTCACAAAGACAGTGTAGCATTTGAATGCTTCGGTTCGTCAAGGGTGCGCTGCGCCGGCTCATGCTATGATGAAGGCTCAGGCTCCGAAAGGAAGTGGTCAGGCTGCGTTGCGATATGGCTCGTGGGATTTTTCAAGAGCAAAAATCAACCGGATCAACTTTTTAGCAGCGTGGGAAATGGCGACGTTGTAGTGCTTGCCCTCTGCCCGCTTTTTAGCGAGATAGGCGGCAAAGGTTGGATCCCAGAGACAGACGTATTTGGTAGCGTTGTAGAGGGCGTAGCGCAGGTATCGAGAGCCTCGTTTCTCCATGTGTGGGTAGCAGTTTTTGAGCTGCCCGGACTGGTAAGTCGAGGGGGACATCCCTGCATAAGCCAGCAGCTTGTCAGGAGAATCAAAGCGGGAGAAGTCTCCCACCTCTGCGAGAATCATGGCACCCATACGAGTTCCAATACCGGGGATCGTTGTAATGGGGGACTGGATTTCGTCCATGAGGGAATCAATTGAGTCTTCGATCTCGGCGATCTCAGTATCCAGCTCTCGGATCAATCGGATGGTGTGTTGCAATTCCAGTGACTTGGCAGGCATTCTGCTACCGAGAGTGTGTGAATTTATTTCTGTAAATATATCAGATCTTCTATGATAAGTTGA
>JAJPZY010000138.1 GCA_021204085.1 Clostridiales bacterium
AGCTGCACCATAGGAAGTTGCCCTTGTATAGTTCCCCGGATTTTTTGTAAGATCAAAGGCTTTTGCGAGCGCAGCGGCCCGGTCGGCTTTTGCTCGTTTCGCGTATTTTTCACTCCAGAAAACGACCTGTTTTTCATCAACGGTCTTATCCATTTTTTTGCCGGAAGTTGTAGTGACATGGATTGTGCGGGGGTATCGGCGGGACTTTCTTTTGTATTCTGTCCCAAGCCACTGGTAGTCGTACCGGGAGGCAGGTTTGCTTTATCCGTGTCTTGGATTTAATTATCTTATGCCAATGCTATCCGCATGTTTTTCACAGGGAGAAATTGATACAGAGAAGAAAAGAAAGGATGTTGCACATAAATATAGTTGTACTGATAATTTCAGTTCTTCAGATATTCCGCAGTTTTTGTGTTATGGAGGAAAAGACTCTTTGATTATGAAGGAACACACTGCAGAATATATTTCAAAACTGGAAGAAACCGGTACCAGGCATAAAGTGGTTCTTCTGCCGAAGGCGAATCATGGATTTGGTGCATCTTTAAAAAGCCGCAGAAAATATGGGGACTGGATACCCCAATATATTGAATGGCTGAATCGTGAAGTAACTGTTTGGTTAGGACGGAAAAGTGTGTCGGGTTGCAAAAATATTTCCTGACTTTGATATTGTGTGTTGATTTCCCATCGCCGATATGGTAATATAGGATAGAAAAGTGTATTGAGTTGCAAAAATCTTTCCTAAGGAGTGCCATATGGAAATTCGCAGAGACTTTTATCTGGACAAATTGATAAAGAGGAGAAATAATGGTCTGATTAAGGTAATCACTGGTATTCGCAGGTGTGGAAAGTCCTATCTTTTGAACACTATTTTTTATCGTTATTTGCTGGAATCCGGAATTCCGTCGGATCATATTATTCGCTTTGCCTTTGATTCCGCAGATGATCTGTATTTGATTGGAGAAAGCCTTATAGAGATCGAAAAACAAAAGCGTGGCGTTGATCCGGAAAAGTTTATGGCATATATCCGTTCCTGGGTTGCGGAAGATGGTATGTATTATCTGCTTCTGGATGAAGTGCAGTTGATGGATTGCTTTGAGTCTGTATTGAATGGATATTTGCGCAAAGATAATGTGGATGTATTTGTAACTGGAAGTAATGCCAAATTCCTGTCCAAAGATATTGTGACAGAGTTTGCCGGACGCGGCGATGAAATCCATATGTATCCGTTGAGTTTTGCAGAGTTTATGTCTGTATATAAAGGCGATAAATATACTGGATTGTCAGAGTACATGCTTTATGGTGGGATTCCCCTTGTTGTACTTCGTGAAGGCACAGATGATAAAGCCGCGGTATTGCAGAATCTGTTCAGTGAAATTTATATTCGGGATATCTGCAAGCGAAATCGTATTAAAAATATTGGAGAGATGGAAGATCTGTTAAATATCCTTTCCTCTGCAATCGGTTCCTTGACAAATCCGGAGAAGTTGAAAAATACATTCAGAACAGTAAAGAAGTCTCGAATTACGTCTAAAACGATTAAAAAATATCTGGACTGTTTTGAGGATTCTTTCCTGATCGAATCGGCTTTACGATATGATATCAAAGGTAAGGCATACATTGAAACTCCAAAGAAATATTATTTCTCTGATCTCGGACTTCGCAACGCAAGAATTAATTTCCGTCAATTCGAACAGACTCATTCAATGGAGAATGTGATTTATAATGAATTGCGTATGCGTGGCTACCGTGTAGATGTCGGAGTTGTTGTAATTGCAGAGAAAGACCAGGAGAACAAAGCAAAACGTAAACAGCTGGAAATTGATTTCGTATGTAATCTTGGTTCTGCCAGATATTATATTCAGTCCGCATATTCCCTGCCTGATGAAGAAAAACGTACACAGGAAACCAGACCATTCAGAAAAATTGACGATTCTTTTAAAAAGATCATTATTACGAAAGATATTGTGCAGCCATATTATGATGACTATGGTATTCTTACTGTGAATATTTATGATTTCCTTCTTGACCCGAAGATTCTTGAAAAATGATTAATTTAAAGGGTAATTCAATTGACAGCAAATATAGAAAGAACTATCGAAAGAGATCACGGTATTTCCTTGCGGAATACCGGATCTCTTTTTTTAATATCCTGCGGAATTCGAGAAAAGTAAAAAAGTTTGAACAAATTTACAATATTTAAAATGTTTTTCACTATATTTTGTTTGCTCTTTTTTTTATACTTTAAGAAGAGTAAAAAAAGGCTGGCAGAGAAATTACAATGTTGAATATCTGAAGTGTGAAGTAACGGTATAATTAAGCAGGGAGGTTGGTGCAGAAAAGAATGAAATTAGCAGGACTTGATATAGGTACAACGGGATGTAAGTGTACCGTGTTTGATGAACAGGGGAAATATCTTGATAAGGCGTATCGCAGTTATCCCGTGAAACGTGCGGTAGGCGGACATGAAATTGATATTTCAACAGTAATGGATGGTGTGTATGCGGTCATCCGCGAGATGGCAGAGCAATATTCTGACATTGCGGGAATTGGCGTGACAAGCTTTGGAGAGACCTTTGTCTGCACGGATGAGAAAGGTCAGCCGCTTTATCCGGCCATGCTTTACACGGATCCAAGAGGAGCCGAAGAATGTGAACAGCTGGTAGAAGTACTTGGCGCAAAGGAGATTGCTTATACCACAGGACTTCGCCCGCACCAGATGTATTCCATCCCCAAGATGATGTGGCTGAAAGAGCATGAGCCGGAGGTCTGGGCGAAAACAAAGCATGTGTTTCTGATGGAAGATTATGTCGTTTACCATCTGACAGGACGTGCCCGGATTGATTATTCCCTTGCAACAAGAACCATGGCATTTGACATTAAAACACTTACCTGGAGCAGGAAAATATTTGAAGCCGCCGGTATAGAGATAAGCCTTATGTCAGAGGTTGTTCCGACCGGAACCGTTGCCGGTGAACTGACAATGGAGGCAGCGATAAGAACCGGTTTGCCTCAGTCTGCAAGGGTAGTTTCTGTCAGTCATGATCAGGTGGCCGCAGCCGTTGGCGCAGGCGCCTGTGATGGGGATATGGCTGTGGACGGCGCAGGAACCGTTGAATGTCTGACGCCGATCTATGATGAACTTCCGGATATGGATGCAATGTATGAAGGATTCTTTTCCGTTGTCCCTTATGTGATTCCCGGTAAATACGTAGCCTATGCATTTTCTTATACCGGCGGTGCGCTTATGCAGTGGTGCACGGAGACACTTGCGAAGCAGGAAATTGTATTTGCGAAGGCTCAGAACAAGTCAGTAAATACATATTTAGAAGAACAATATGCTAAGTCTCATGGAGAAGAACCCGGCAGTCTGCTGGTGCTTCCGCATTTTGCAGGAGCGGCAACCCCCTATATGGACACAGGGTCAAAGGGCGCTATCCTCGGGTTGACGACGGCCACCACGGTGGATGAAATCTATCGCGGCTGTATGGAAGGCGTTGTCTATGAGATGGTACTTAATGCCGGGAAGCTGGCATCATCCGGTGTACATTATAAAAAAATTCATGCGACTGGCGGCGGAGCTCATTCCTCTGTATGGATGCAGATGAAAGCAGACATGTTAAATGTGCCGATGGTTGCCTTGAAAACGGTGGACGCCGGAACGGTGGGTTCTGCGATGCTTACCGGTGTTGTTATCGGAGCGTTCAGGAATCTTGATGATGCGATCGCTCATATGGTAGAACAGGTACAGACCTATGAGCCGAGACAGGAAATGCATGAGAAATATATGCAGATCTTCAGGCGGTATGAAGGAATATATCAGGCGGTGAGACCGCTGATGTAGTGTTGAAAGGAGTGAAAGTATGAATCCATATATCGGAAACAGCGCCCAGCTTGCGGGCGTGGAAGAAAGCAGACTGGTTGGCGGTAAGGGGGATGGCATGCGTCTGTATCATGCTTTTAACGGGGCAGGAACAGAGCTTACGCTTTCCCCGGATCGAAACGGGGATATTACCCGGCTGCGGTTTCGGGGTATAAACATGAGTTATTTTTCCCCGTGCGGCTATGTAGCACCGGCTTATTATGAAGGTACCGGTTCGAACTGGCTTAAGTCGTTTACGGCGGGGTTCCTGACAACCTGCGGTCTGCAGGCAGTGGGTAGTCCCTGCGTGGATGAAGGGGAAGAACTGCCGCTACACGGCTCTATCGCCAATCAGCCGTGTACGTACAGCTACTGGGAAGAAGATGAGACAGCCATTTATCTGCATTTTATTACCAGAGATGAAGTGATATTCGGTCGGAAACTGGTGCTTAAGCGGACGGTGACGCTTTCCAAAGGGGAAAACACGTTTACCATTCTGGATGAAATTGAGAACACCGGCGACCGGACGGAGCCGCTGGAGATTCTTTACCATATGAATATGGGGTATCCGCTTCTGGATGAAGACAGTGTGATTACAATTCCCTCACAGGAGGTGACTGCAAGGGATGCACACGCGCTTGAAGACATAGCCAACTGGATGCACATGGAGAAACCGCAGCCGGGTTATCAGGAACGCTGTTACTATCATAAATTTGCCGGTCAAAAAGGCAGCGCAGCCATATGGCAGCCGAAGCTTGGCGTTGGTCTGGAAATTCAGTTTGATGCCGGAAAGCTGGACGGTTTTGTGGAGTGGAAGATGATGGGCGTCCGCGATTACGTGCTTGGTCTGGAATGCGGAAACTGCTATCCGGACGGGCGTGATGTAATGCGAAAGACAGGGATGCTGAAGTTCCTGGAACCGGGACAAACAGTTTCATATGAAGTGAAGATTATTCTGAAAGAGAAAATATAAATGGTTGCTTAAGGCGATTTATGCTGTTATATAGAAGGGATGATACAATGAGACAAATTGAAGTTAAACATAAACCATTTATTATGTTAGCCGGAGAAGTTCATAACTCGAATGCGTCTTCGCCGGAATATATGGAGAAGGTATGGGATAAAGGGCAGAGGCTGGGTATGAACAGCCTTTTCCTTCCGGTGACATGGGAGATGATTGAGCCGGAGGAAGGGATTTTTGATTTTACAATTGTCGATAAACTTATTATGCAGGCTCGGGAACGGGATATGCATATTGGCTTTCTTTGGTTTGGAGCGTGGAAGAATGCGCAGTGTTATTATGCTCCGGAGTGGGTCAAGACAGATCTCGTTCGATTTCCACGTGCACAGGTAGAAAAGGGAAAAAATTTTGTGCATTTGGAACAGTTCTATGGAATGGCATATACAAGTCTTTCTTATTTGGGAGAAGAGACAAAACAAGCTGACGCAAAGGCATTTGGGAGTCTTATGACTCACATTAAGGAGATTGATGAAGAACAGCAAACTGTCGTTTGCATACAGGTTGAGAATGAAACGGGTTTACAGGGTGCCGGACGTGAGCATTCAGAAATGGCTGATTCCCGGTTTGCAGAAGATGTCCCACAGAATTTTGTAGAATATATGAGAAAGCATGTAGATACAATGTCACCGGAGATTGCGGAAGCCGTTCGCAATGGAGATCAGAATGGTTCTTGGTCACAGGTATTCGGAAAGGCTGCTGATGAAATATTCAGTGCCTATCATATTGCAACATTTGTAAATTATGTGGCAAAAACAGGAAAGGAAATCTATGATCTTCCAATGACTGCAAACTGTTGGCTGGATAAAGGCGAGGAACCGGGAAATTATCCAAGTGGAGGCCCGGTTGCAAAAATGATGGAGGTATGGAAATATTGCGCACCGGCGATTGATATCATTGCACCGGATATTTATGTGCCGGATTTTTGCGATGTATGTGACCAGTATATAAAGTGTGACAATCCATTGTTTATTCCGGAGACAGAAACCCATAGTCTGGCAGGAAGCCGGGAGATTTATGCAGTTGGACATTACCATGCATATGCATTTTCCCCATTTGGATTTGAAGAGATGGGAGAAGCGAAGGATGACTCGGTTATGGCTCTTTTTGGGGCAGCCATGAGCGGAACCGAATTCAGTAAGCTACAGGATACAGATGAATATCATGATATAACCAGGGCATTACATGAATTAATGCCTGAACTCACAGCAAAATACGGAACCAGTCAATTGCAGGCTGCAATATCAGAAAGACAGGAAGATGCAAAGCTTGTTTTCGAGAAGTTTACTTTTGAGATTAACTTTGAGAGTCCTCTTCTTCCGGCAAAGAATGGTGCATGCCTTGTCTTACAAAAGTCAGAAAATGAGTTTTATCTTCTCGTAAAAGGAGCTGCATTTGCTGCAACATCCAATGATGAATCAAAACCATATGTGGACGTCCTTTTATTTGAAGAAGGACAAATCTGTGATGGAGTATGGAAACGAGGACGCAGGCTCAATGGAGACGAACTTGTGTTAGCCGTTTTTGAGAAGCCGGTACTTCTTAGAATCAGATTGTTCGCTTATGCATAAAACAATAGGATGTCAACATGATTGAAGAAGCGCGACCGGGAGGAAACTCTGAATAGAGGTTTTCCTCCCGGTCGCGTTTCTTAAGCAGAAGGGTTATGTATTTGTCTGCATTGCGGGCAACATCCGCACACTTTCTTTTTTATCGTGCAGATAAAATGTAAAATGAGTTTGGACGAATTTACAATATTTAAAATGTTTTTCACTATACCGGGTGGCCTTTTCTTTTTATACTAAAAACAGAAAGTAAATCGAAAAGGAGAAACTCATAAACTCATGAGAAAATCAATGCCAAAACACGGAATCAACCTTTTGTGGTCCGGCCGACAAATATCACTTTACATCAGCTGGGCGATGATTGGATATGTCACATATTTTTGCAGTGACTTTTTAGGGTTAAATACGGCGATTGTAGGAACTTTGATTTTAGTATCAAAAGTAGTTGATGCAATCAGTAATTTTGTTATTGCCTATATTGTGGATAATACGCATTCCAAATTTGGGAAAGGAAGACCATGGGATATAAATATTATTCCGCTGTGGATTTCACTTGTCATCATTTTCTGCATTCCTGCAAGCTGGGGAACAAAAGCAGGAGGGATAATACCATGTTGCAATCAGCAGTTATTTTTCAGAGTGGTATGATTTTACAGAGAAATAAACCGGTTCCTGTCTGGGGTACTCATACAAAAGGAGCGGTTGTTACAGCTGAGATTCAGGGGCAGTGCGCGGAAACGACGGTTGATGATAACGGTGACTGGCAGCTGGTGCTGCCGGCACTGTCTGCATCGGAATCTGAGCAGTTGATCATTCGCTTAGGAGATGAACAGATTATCTGCCGGGATGTCGCGGTTGGTGAAGTATGGGTTGCCGGTGGACAGTCGAATATGGAATTTCATATGCGCTATGAAAAACATCTGCAGGACGCGTTAAAAGACTGTCCGAACAGTCGGATCCGGTTTTTTGATGTGCCGGAAGTCAGTTATGACGGTCAGCTGGAACAGTTTGATTACAGCCGTTATAATCTCTGGAGATATGCTTCCGCAGAGGATCTGGATTATTTCTGTGCAGTCGGTTATTATTTTGAAAAAGCGATCTGTGAGGATCTGGATGTTCCTGTCGGAATCATCGGCTGCAACTGGGGAGGGACGGTAGCGTGTGCCTGGATGAATCTGGAAACAGTAAGAACATGCGGATTGCCCTGGATGCAGGATTATGAAAAAAGAATTTCCACTATGGATATGGATGCATATTGGGAAAAACAGTCTGGAAATCCGATGAATAACAAGGGGGATCTGTTTGATTCTTTTTCAGAGTTTGTTATGCCGCGGACACCTTCCAATGAAGAAATCGGAAATTTCTTTGGACAGATGCAGGTTGACCTGAACGCGATCACTGATATGTTTGGCGATTTACAGCCGACAGAAATACCGGGCTGTCTTTATGAACATATGCTGAAAACAATTGCGCCCTATGCGGTACGTGGCTTCCTGTGGTATCAGGGAGAAAGCGATGATGTTCCGGGAAAAAATATTTTATATAAGGACATGTTAACCGGCCTGATCGCCGATTGGCGGGCACTTTGGAACGATGATGCGCTTCCGTTTCTCATCGTTCAGCTTCCCGGTTATGAGAAATGGCTTTGGAATACGGAGGAAAATCATTACCCGGTTATCCGCGAATGCCAGCAGCAGGTTGCTGACACGGTGAGGAACGCATATCTTTGCTCGATTTCGGATGTGGGAGAACAGAATGACATTCATCCGAAGGACAAAAAAACAGTCGGAGAGCGGTTGGCGTTGCTTGCAAGAGGGAATATTTATAAGGAAGCTGTTTTATGCGATGCGCCCCGTGCCGTATCTGCCCGGAAGAACGGAGCAGAAATCTGCATTGCCTTCCGGAATGCGGACGGCGGCCTGTATGTGACCGGAAATATGATCGAAGCATTGAAATTGTACGCATCCGGGGAGGAGCTGCCTTATACATTCCGAATCGAGGATAATCAGCTGATTCTCACGCTTCCGGAAATCATAACTGACAGAATACAGATAAGATTTGCACAGACATCATGGTTTACGGTGAATGTTTATAACCAGGCGGGGATACCGGCGGTGCCGTTTGAATTTGAGTGCTAATGAGAGATTCGGATATATGATAAAAAGTATAATGCTATGAATGAAAGCTGTTGCCGGGAGTATGAAAAAAAGTCTGTAAAAGTTTAAATGTTAGGTCTTCTATGAT
>JAJPZY010000116.1 GCA_021204085.1 Clostridiales bacterium
TGATTGAAAATTATCCGAAATATGGCTTGCAATCATTTTTTTTGCATGCTATAATACCTTTGTTTTGTATTAACGGGCTTATTGTATTTCGACAGGCTGACGTTTCGCGCTGTTCATTTGAGCTGTTTATGTCGGCAGAATTACAAAGAAATCCGGTATGTGAGGTGAAATAGATGAGAGCAGATATACATCCGAAATATTATCAGGCAACCGTGACCTGCAACTGCGGCAATACTTTTGTGACAGGTTCCACGAAACAGGACATCCACGTTGAGATTTGTTCTAAGTGCCATCCTTTCTATACGGGCCAGCAGAAGGCAACTCAGGCTCGCGGACGTATTGATAAGTTCAATCGTAAATACGGCATTACGAATTAGATGTTGTTGGGAAATGTCAGCCTCCGGTTACTTTTTTGAATTTAACTGGAGGCTGTTTTTCGTGTATTCCGGGAATCTGTGTTTTGCCCTTTCGACATGAACGGATTTCAGGGACGAGAGCGGGAACCTGTTTACTGTCTGAAACCGCTAAGTACGGTAGTGAGGTAGTGTAAGGATATGAAATACTCGGGCATCGGCGGGCAGGCCGTGATGGAAGGCGTAATGATGCGCAATGGCAAGAATTACGCGGTCGCGGTTCGAAAGCCCGATCATGAGATTGAAGTAAAAGTTGAGAATAATAAAGCTTCACTTTTTAATGAGAAATGGAACAGGGTTCCGATGGTCAGAGGTGTCTTAAGTTTTATTGATTCTCTGGTGCTTGGAATGTCTACTCTGATGTATTCCGCTTCCTTTTTTGAGGATGAGGAGGAGAGTAAAGCAGAGCAAAAAAAGGAACAGAGGAAGGAGAAAGATCCGAAGAAGGCGGAGCGTGCCGAGAAGGCTATGATGGGCGGAACTCTTGTCTTCTCGATTGTTCTTGCAGTTGTTATTTTTATGCTGCTTCCTTACTATCTGTCTCAGGTGTTCCAGCATTTTGTCACGGATAATGCGAACCTTGTGGCCGTTTTTGAGGGGGTACTCCGGCTTGTTATTTTTGTTGCTTATATTGCTTTGATTTCCCGAATGGAGGATATTCAGAGGGTCTTTATGTACCATGGCGCGGAGCATAAGTGCATCAACTGTATTGAGCACGGGATGGATCTGACCGTGGAGAATGTCAGAAAATGCTCGAAAGAACATAAGCGGTGCGGTACCAGTTTTATGGTCTTTGTCGTTGTGATCAGCATTATTTTTTACCTTTTTATCCGTGTGGATTCCCATGTTTTGCGGGTTGTGATACGTCTGCTGCTGATTCCGGTCATCGCAGGCCTGTCTTATGAGCTTTTGAGGCTGGCCGGGAGAACGGAAAATAAACTGGTGCAGATTTTAAGCAAACCGGGATTGTGGATGCAAAGGCTGACTGTGCGGGAGCCGGATGATGAGATGATTGAAGTGGGAATCGCGTCCGTGGAGGCTGTGTTCGATTGGGAGTCTTTTGTGGAGGAAGTCCGCGCGACGGAGAAATCGACAGTATGACATACAGGGAAGCCGTAATATGGGCCGCGGATAAGCTGAGTTCTGCGGGGATAGAAAATGAGACGGCAGAAAGCAGATTTTTGCTGGAATTTGCCTGTCATCTGGATCTGAATTTTTATCTTCTTCATCAGAGTGAACAGATGGAGGAGGCAGACGAATTGCGTTTTTGTACTATGGTAAAACTGCGCTGCCTGCGTATCCCGCTGCAGCATCTGACCGGGACGCAGGAGTTTATGGGATTGCCGTTTTGTGTAAACGAGCATGTGCTGATTCCGAGGCAGGACACGGAGATCCTGGCGGAGGAGGCGCTGCGCATTTTATCCGCTCAGTCGTCGAAAACAGATAATGTGGGAAATTATGAGCTGGGGCAGACGGGTGCGGCAGCGGAAAGTCCTGACGGCACGGGCAGTACAATCTGCCGTGTCCTGGATCTGTGTACCGGTTCCGGCTGCATTGCAGTCAGTTTGAAAGCATTTTGCCCGGAAATTCTCGTCTGCGGATCTGATATTTCCGCAGATGCACTGAAAGTCGCAAAAAGGAATGCGGCGCTCAATCATGTTGAGGTGGAAATGAGGGAGAGTGATCTTTTTTCGGCGCTTGACGGCCCGTTTTTTATGATCGTGTCGAATCCTCCCTATATCCCAAGCGGAGAGATTCCGCAGTTGATGCCGGAGGTGCGGGATCACGAACCGCTTCTTGCGCTGGACGGAGAGAATGATGGACTGGCTTTTTACCGGAGAATTATAAAAGAGTCTGCGGACTATCTGCTGCCGGGGGGATGGCTGCTCTTTGAAATCGGCTGCGATCAGGGAAACGCCGTTTCTGAATTGATGAGAATGAATGGATTTATTGAGATAGATGTGATGCCGGACCTGGCAGGTCTGGATCGCGTGGTAAAAGGGAGGAGAAAAGAAGATGTTTGATAAACTGGAGCATGCGCTGCTTCGTTTTGAGGAACTTTTGAACCTGCTCAGTGAGCCTGACGTAGCGTCTGATTCAAAGCGCTTTCAGGCCTTGATGAAAGAGCAGGGGGAACTGGCGCCCGTTGTGGAAGCCTATAAGGAATATAAAAAGTGTAAGGAAAACATTGATGACAGTCTCACAATGCTGCAGGAGGAATCTGATGAGGAACTCCGGGAACTGGCAAAAGAAGAATTGAATGAGTCCAAAGCCCGCCTGGAAGAGTTGGAGAGAGAGTTAAAGATTCTGCTGTTGCCGAAGGATCCGAATGATTCGAAGAATGTTATCGTGGAAATCCGCGCCGGCGCGGGCGGAGATGAGGCGGCGCTTTTTGCGGCAGAGATTTACCGCATGTACGTCCATTATGCGGAGTCCCGCCGCTGGAAAGTGGAGACCATGGATGTAGAGGAAATCGGTATCGGCGGTATGAAGTTTGTCAGCTTTATGGTAACCGGTCAGGGCGCATATTCGGTTTTGAAATATGAATCCGGGGTGCACCGTGTACAGCGGGTGCCTGAGACGGAATCCGGCGGCCGAATTCATACTTCGACCATCACGGTTGCCATTATGCCCGAGGCTGAGGAAGTGGATGTGCAGGTTGATTTAAATGACTGCAAATTCGATGTTTTCCGTGCATCCGGAAATGGCGGACAGTGCGTCAACACAACGGATTCCGCGGTACGCCTGACTCATATTCCTACAGGCATCGTGATTTCCTGTCAGGATGAAAAGTCGCAGCTGAAAAATAAGGATAAAGCGCTCAAAGTGCTTCGCGCAAAGCTGTATGATCTGGAGTGCCAGAAGGCGCATGACGCGGAGGCGGAAGCCAGAAGAAGCCAGGTGGGTACCGGAGACCGCTCAGAGAAAATCCGTACGTATAATTTCCCGCAGGGGCGTGTTACGGATCACCGGATCAAGCTTACGCTGTATAAGCTTGACAGTATTATGAACGGGGATATCCAGGAGATTATCGATGCGCTGATCGCGGCGGATCAGGCGGCGAAGCTGGCGAAGATGAGCGAGTAACAGCTTTCCGTTTTAAAGAATGAGATGAGGGGGGAGTGCAGAAAAACCGCATTCCCTTTTTTTATATCATAGGAAAGACCTTGTTGTTGTAAAGTATTAAAGTATGCGATTTCCTATGATATAAAAACACTCCGTGAGGATGCGCAGCAGCTGTGCACGCTTGTTCACTAAGCTCACGATGTTCGCTAAATGAGCCAATGCGTCGCGGATAGGAGGTTTTGCTGCGCAACCGCTCGCGCGCGAAGTGTCGCAGAGCGACACTTTATTTGAATACAAAAAGCCTGCGGGCGGAAATGTCCGCTCGCAGGCGAAGGATTTATGCATTATTCTGCATTTTTTCTATAATCTGATCAATGGCCTGTTCAGGTCCCAGCTCTCCAAGGTCCAGATATAAGTCGTATGTGTTTTTGGCGCCCCATTTTTGTCCTGTGGTGCTATTGTAATAATCTGCACGAAGGCGGTCTACCTGATGGATCGCCTTTTTGGCTTCTTCCCGGTTGCAATCCGAGATTTCCTGACAGCGCTGAATGCGCTTCTCTTCATCAGCATGGAAAAATACGCTCATTACATTCGGATAACCTTTTAATATCTGATCGGCAGTACGGCCGACGATGACGACACCGGATTCTTTTGCGTAGTCTTCAATAATCTGCTTCTGCGCATTTATAATCTTCATGCTGTCGGTCATGGAGTTTTCCGAGTGGTCTGCATACCAGCCGGAGCTGCCGATCCAATGAGGCGGAACATCGAAGTATCCGTCCGGTTTTTCCTCATGTTTTTCGATATATTCCGGAAGCATGCCCAGTTTGACGGCAGTCTGGTTAATAAGTTCCTTATCGATGTATTTGTAGCCGAGTTTCTCGGCAAGTTTTTTGGCAGCCTCTGCACCGCCGCTGCAGAATTCTCTGCCTACGGTGATGATACTGTTTGGAACGGAAGCAGACTGTGCTGCGGCAGCATCTTTCTTATTACGCACAAATATCGCTTTAAATATTGTCCGTACCAGCGGCTGGATAAAGAACAGCTGGGAGAAGTAAGCGAACGGGAAATTGTAGCACACAAGCTTCAGCCAGTTGGCGAAAAGCGTGACGATGGAAAATCCCGCATAATACGGATAATACATGATGGCGGCAAGGAAGCTCATGGCAGGGCACATCAGTCCGACGGTGGCGCAGATGATGGCTGTCTCAAACATCATGTGATGTGTCTCGGCCGGGTTAAAGACTTTGCAGGCCAGCTTAAAGGAGCAGGGGCTTCCAAGTACATTTTCCAGCGTGTAAGCAAGGCAGAATTCGATAAGTATGATGGCCCAGATCGGCAGATAATGTCCGAACGCGTAGACACCTCCCTGGCGGTTAATCCCGTCAATGACGCTTGTAGCGCCGTCGATGGACAGGAAGTAGGAGCCGTTTACGACATACAGGCTGTAGAACACGTATGCATGTACAGTGATGACAACGGTGATCAGAGCAAACATCATTCTCTGAAATTGATTTTGCGGCATAATTCATTTCTCCTTTCATAAAAACCTGTGCAAATATACCTGATTTAACAACATAAAAAAGACACATCGATTGCAGCTTAAAATCTGAAACATGTTCCCGTGATCAGATTTACATGCATAAGCAATACGTGTGTCGTTATGTGTGAAAAAAGCGTATCAACCGGTGATCCGCTTTTCGGTATTTAATTTGCTAAAAGAGTTTAACACCTGAAAGATAAGATTGTCAATAAAAAAATGCGGCAGCGGCAACCCTGAAAATTGCCCGGATAAGTTTCTTATAAAATCAATTCCAATAAAATATATCAAATAAAATGATTAAATTTAATCATTTTATTTTCGCGTTACTCATGATATAGTATGGCAAGTGATTCTTTCGGCAACACATCGAACTGAATGAAGCCGAAGGAACGATTTATCGTAATCAAGGTAGAAAATGCAAGTCTGAGAGAAATGGAGTGACTGAGATGAATTTTAAAAAATACGAGATACCTTATTTTTTACCGCCGGATATGACTTATGACTGGGTGAAAAAAACGGAGATAGAGAAAGCGCCGATCTGGTGCAGCGTGGACCTGCGCGACGGCAATCAGGCACTGATCGAGCCGATGGGTCTGGAGGAGAAAGTAGAATTTTATCAGATGCTTCTGGACGTGGGATTTAAGATTATAGAGGTGGGATTCCCGGCAGCGTCCGAGACGGAGTACGAGTTTTTGCGTACATTGATTGAGCGGGATATGATTCCCGATGATGTGACGATTCAGGTATTGACGCAGGCGCGGGAGCATATTATTAAGAAGACATTTGAAGCCATCAAGGGCGTGAAGCATGCGATTGTCCACGTTTACAATTCTGTTTCCGTGGCGCAGCGCGAGCAGGTGTTCCGCAAGGATAAGGAGCATGTGAAAGAGATTGCGGTGAACGGCGCAAAGCTTTTAAAGGAGCTGGCCGCAAAGGAGGAGGGCGATATTGCATTCCAGTACAGCCCGGAAAGCTTTACCGGGACAGAGATGGAATATGCATTGGAGGTCTGCAATGCGGTGCTTGACGTCTGGCAGCCAACGCCGGATCACAAAGCAGTGATTAATCTTCCGGCTACGGTTGAAAATGCGATGCCGCATATTTTCGCAAATCAGGTAGAGTATATACATAAGAACTTAAAATACAGAGATTCGGTTGTGCTGTCAATCCACCCCCATAATGATCGGGGAACCGGTGTGGCAACTTCCGAACTTGGCGTCCTTGCGGGAGCAGACCGTATTGAGGGAACGCTTTTCGGAAACGGGGAGCGGACCGGCAATGTGGACATTGTTACGCTCGGTATGAATATGTTTTCCCATGGGATTGACCCGGGACTGGATTTCTCTGATATGAACCGCCTGACTTCAACCTACGAGAGACTGACGCAGATGCAGGTTTCTCCGCGGCATCCGTATGCAGGACAGCTTGTATTTACTGCTTTTTCGGGTTCCCACCAGGATGCGATCGCCAAAGGACTGGCATATCGTGAGGAGAAAGGGAGTGAAACATGGACAGTACCCTATCTTCCCATTGACCCGAAGGATGTGGGACGCACCTATGATTCGGATGTGATCCGTATTAACAGTCAGTCCGGAAAGGGCGGCGTCAGCTATGTCTTAAAGAATCATTTTGGCCTGGTGCTGCCGGCAAAAATGAGGGAGGATGTGGGGTATGCGGTAAAGCATGTCTCTGATGTGGAGCACAAAGAGCTTTCTCCGCAGAAGATTTATGAGGTCTTCCGTACAAAGTATTTCCTTTATCAGGAGTATTTCAATGTGAAGGCCTGCCATTATCAGCAGATTCAGGGCATTCGTGCGGAAGTGACGCTTGCCTGTGACGGAAAAGAGGATATCGTGATTGCCTCAGGCAACGGACGTCTGGATGCGGTCAGCAATGCACTGAAGCAGTATTTCAATATCGAGTATAAGCTGCAGGTTTACGAGGAGCACGCGCTTTCACAGGGTTCTGCTTCGCAGGCAGCCTCTTACATCGGCATTGAGGATACGGAAGGCAGAATGTACTGGGGCGTCGGTTTTGACGGTGATATCGTTAAGGCTTCCATCCACGCGCTCAGTGTGGCGGTAAACCATCTGCTGGAGAATGCGGCAAAAAAAAACTGACGCCTGATCCGCGGATGCGGGAGATTATGAATTATATTCAGGAGTATTATGATACAGTGACACTGAAAACGCTGTCGGAGAAGTTTTACCTCTCGGTACCGTATCTTTCAAAGTATATCAAAGAGAAGACAGGAAAATCATTTTCTTCGATTGTGACGGGGATACGGATGCAGTATGCCTGCAATCTGTTAAAATCGAGAAATTCTTCGATTGAACAGATTGCGGCGGAGGCGGGGTATCCGAGTGTAGAACATTTTAATCGGCAGTTTAAGAAGATTTACGGGATTACGCCGGCGGCGTTTCGAAATCAATAAGAGGGTGGTTTTCAGGCGGCCTGTGCGAAGGGTAACAATATAGGTAAAGGGTAATAATTTATATGATAGAAATAATGAAATCCATTTTATTTGGATTGGTCGAGGGGATCACCGAGTGGCTGCCGATCAGCAGTACGGGTCACATGATTCTCCTCGACGAGTTTGTAACGCTGAATGTGAGTGATGAGTTCTGGGATCTGTTTCTGGTGGTGATCCAGCTGGGGGCGATTCTGGCGGTCATTGTGGTTTATTTTAAAGATCTGATCCCGTTTAAGCGTTATCATGGGATCCGCCTGGACGGCGGAAAGTGCAGGATGTGGCTGAAGATTCTTGTGGCTTCCATCCCCGCAGGAGTTGTGGGCGTTCTCTGGGATGACATTTTTACGGCGCTGTTTTATAATTTTTATACGGTTGCCATAATGCTTATTCTGGTAGGTGTCGTTTTTATTGCGGTGGAGAACAGAAGCCGGGGACGGCAGGTGTCTGTGGATTCGATTGATGATATTTCCTTCGGGCAGGCATTTCTGATCGGTGTGTTCCAGATGATCGCGGCAATTTTCCCGGGTACTTCGCGTTCGGGTTCCACGATTATCGGATCGCTTATGATGGGAATTTCCCGGACGACAGCGGCGCGGTTTACATTTTTTCTGGCGATTCCCGCGATGGTCGGCGGCAGCGCGATCAAGCTTTTGAAATATGACGGGACTTTTGCGGCCGACGAGCTTCTTTTGCTGGCAGTCGGTATGGCTGTGGCTTTTGCCGTGTCGATTCTGGCGATCAAATTTCTGATGTCGTACATCAGAAAGCATGATTTTAAGGCCTTCGGCTGGTATCGTATTGTGCTGGGGGCAGTTGTGCTGGTGTACTTCGCTCTGAGATAGTAAAGAGCGGCGTTCCCCCCCCCCGATGATTCATTTCTGATACCTGTAAAGCAGACGGTTATTTTTTGTAATGAGTAACGATGTTGGTTGATTCGATAAACAGTGAACAGGGCGGTTGATATGGCACTTACATTTATATACGGTAATTCCGGCAGCGGGAAATCAGAATATATCTATCAAAAAGTCGCTGATATGGCAGATTATGCGCCATATCAGCGTTATTTTGTTGTGGTTCCGGAACAGTTTACCATGGCTACGCAGCGGCGGCTGGTAGAGTGTTCCTCCGCCGGAGTGATCTTAAACGTCGATGTTGTTAGTTTTGAGCGTCTGGCTTACCGGGTGTTTGACGAGCTGGGGGTTCATCATACGATCATGGAGGAGACGGGAAAAAGCCTGGTTCTCCGCCGGATTGTGGATGAACAGGAGGGCGAACTCACCATACTCAGGAGAAATCTGACAAAGATGGGATATATCGGCGAACTGAAGTCTGTCATTTCTGAACTGATGCAGTACGGCGTTTCTGCGGAGGATCTGGAAGCATTCATCGGAGAGTTGAAGGGAAGTTCCGCGCTGGTGTTGAAACTCCAGGATATTCTGCATATATACCGGGCATTTGAGCGTTATCTGCAGGATGATTATGTGGTGGCGGAAAAGGTTCTGGAGGTGCTGATGGATGTGGCGGAGGAATCTGCGCTCCTTAAAGACGCGGTGATTGTTTTTGACGGCTATACCGGGTTCACACCGGTGCAGATGCAGCTGATCCGAAAACTGATGTCTCTGGTATCAGATATTTACGTCACAGTGACGATGGATCTGCGGGAACCCGTGTACAAAAGCGGGATGCGTGCATCGGATTTCGGATTTCGGGGAAAGGCTCAGATCCAGAATCTTTTTTATATGAGCCATAAAATGGTACATGCTCTTACTGCTGCAGCGTTGGATGCAGGCTTTGAGATCGCGGAACCGATTTTGATAAAACCGGGTGAAAAGAGCCGCTTTGCCGGGAATCCGGTTCTGGCTCATCTGGAGCAGAATCTCTTTCGGGTGAAAAGCGCAGCAACGGAGCTGGATTGTAGCGGAAGACTGCATCTTTCTTCTGTCGCATCTCCCCGGAAGGAGCTTGCTTTTGCAGCTGAGAAAATCTGTATCCTTGTTCGGGAAAAAGGATATCATTATCGGGATTTCGCTGTTGTCAGCAGTAATGTAGACGGATATGAAACCTATGCAGATTCTGTCTTCGCACTTTATGGAATCCCTTTCTTTACAGATAAGAAGCAGTCGATACTCTATCATCCGCTTATCGAACTTCTTCGTGCCGTTATGGAGATAGCACAGACAGATTACAGCTGTGAAAGTGTTTTCCGTTATCTTCGGACAGGGCTTTGCGGTTTTTCGGCGCCGGACATTGATTTGCTGGAAAATTACTGTATCGAGAAAGGGATTCGAGGCTCTGCAAAGTGGAAGAAGCGGTTTGTGAAACCTTTCAGCCGCCATGGAAGAGTGCCGGTTGATGAGGAGAAAAGCCAGGAAGAACTGAACCGTTTAAATCAGCTGCGCCGGCGTTTCCGGGAGCAGACAAATGATGTAGTTGACGCGTTGAAAAAAAAGGACGCTACTGTGTCTGAGCGAACAAAGGGTCTTTATTTGTTCCTGCTTCAGCTTGATATTGAGAAACAGCTGCAGAAAAAGAAAGGAGAGTTTGAGGAGAGCGGCCGGGAGGAACTCGCTTCTGCTTATCGCCAGATTTATAAGATCATTATTGATCTTTTTGATAAAATGGTGGACTTGCTGGGAGAGGAAGAAGTAGCGGCGGATGACTATGCGGATATTCTTGAAGCCGGATTTGCTTCGGCGAAAGTCGGTTCCATTCCGCAAGGCAGTGACTGCGTGATACTGGGAGACATTGAGAGGACTCGTCTGGATGGTGTAAAGGTTTTATTTTTCCTGGGAGTTAACGACGGATTGATTCCCCAAAAGTCATCACGGCAGAGTCTTTTATCCCAGTATGACCGGGAAGTGATGGAGGAGCATCAGATGGAGCTGGCACCGGGGGAGCGCGAACAGGTATTTTTGCAGCGTTTTTATCTTTACCTGAGTCTGACAAAACCGTCGGATGCCCTCTACCTTACTTACTCCAGAATGGACAGCGGCGGGAAAGCGCTTCGGCCGTCTTATCTGATCGGGGAGCTTAAGAAGTTGTTTTCAAAGCTGGAGGTTGAGATAATCGAAGCGGAAGAATTCCGCTCGCCGCTGACTGCAAACAGCGGAGTGGAGGCTTATCTGCGGGGACTGCGTCTTGCGGAAAAGTATTTGCCGGAGTCTGAAGCAAAAACAGAGTCAGCCGGGGCTAATTGTCACGCAAGAGAGATAGAAGGGAAGCAAATAGCGGATTCTGATCTTAGCAGCCGGATGTCAGATGCGACTCAGAAGAATTTTTTGCAGGAACAAATGAATATAGAGGAGTGGAAAGCGCTTCACCGATGGTATATGAATCATGAGGAATATGCGCCGCGGATTCAAAAGATGTTTGACGCACACTTCGGGTCCTATACCGGGGAATATCTGGAAGCAGATCTGGCACGGCTGCTGTACGGTACGGTGCTGGTGAATTCGGTTACGCGTCTGGAGCTTTACGCGCGGTGTGCGTTCGCGCATTTTCTGGAATATGGGCTGAAACTGGCAGACCGCGGGGAGTTTACGTTTGAGAGCCTGGATATGGGAACGATGTTTCACGCGGTTTTACAAAAGTATTGCACCCGTCTGGAGGCGTCTTACGGCTGGGATACAGTCACGGAGCCGCAGCAGGAGGAACTGTTAAAAGAGGCCATGGAGGAAGCGATTCTCGAGCTTCCGAATGAATCTCTGCTTGAATCTTCCCGCAGTGCCTATGTCCTGGAGCGAATTTACCGAATTATGAAGCGAAGCGTCTGGGCGATGACCGAGCAGATCCGGCGCGGGGATTTCCGCCCGGAAGGCTATGAGGTTGAGTTTTCACAGGTCAGTGAACTGACTCCTGAGATACTGATGCGGACGGTGGGCAGTGTAGACCGTATGGATGTTTACGAAACCGGTGAGCAGGTTTATATAAAAGTCGTTGACTATAAATCGGGGAATACAAAATTCCAGCTGTTGTCATTATATTACGGGATGCAGCTGC
Source organism: Clostridiales bacterium (assembly GCA_021204085.1). GTDB lineage: Bacteria > Bacillota > Clostridia > Lachnospirales > Lachnospiraceae > Eubacterium_I. The sequence goes on from JAJPZY010000116.1 coordinate 11,495, forward strand.
AGCTGGTTCTATATCTGAACGCTGCGATGGGAAAAATGAAAAAAGAGCATCCGGATAAGGAGATTGTTCCCGCAGGAATTTTTTATTATCATCTGGATGATCCTATGGTGGATGCGGATGGAGCGGCAGAGGAGGAGGTCGTGAAAAAAATTCTGGCCGACCTGCGGCCGAACGGCCTGGTAAATCTGGAGCCGGCGGTTTATCTGCATATGGATCGGGATCTTTTACAGAACAAAAAGTCGGATGTCATTCCGGTGACACTGAAAAACGACCGTTCACTCAGTAAAAGCGGGACTTCTGCGGCCTCGACAGAGGATTTTTCACTCCTTACGGAGTATGTCAGCCGCTGTATGACTGAGGAAGGAAAGCGGATGGCAGAGGGAGATATCAATGTAAAACCCTTTCGGCTCGCGGACCGAACCGGCTGTGATTACTGCATTTACCGCGGCGTCTGCGGATTTGATCGGAAAATTGAAGGTTATGAATATAAGAGGGAAGAATATCTGAAGGATGAGGAAATCTGGGATCGGCTGAGGGCGGAAGCTACGGAGTAGCAGCGGAGTATTAACAAATGATGCAGATTATAAGGAGTTTCTTATGGCCGAAAAAGAAAAGGAAGATTTTAATAGAATAGAAGAAAAGCAGACGGCTGAAGAACCGAAGGTACGCTGGACGCCGGAACAGCAGCAGGTCATTGATTTAAGAGACCGCAGTATGCTGGTCTCCGCGGCGGCCGGATCCGGAAAGACAGCTGTTCTGGTACAGCGGATTATTTCCATGATCACGGATCCGAAGCAGTCGATTGATGTGGATGAACTGCTGGTTGTGACATTTACGAACGCGGCTGCCGCAGAAATGCGGGAGAGAGTTCTGGCGGCCATTGAGACGGCAATTGAGAAGGAACCTTCGAATGCGCATCTGCAGCGGCAGCTGTCGCTGATTCATAACGCGCAGATTACCACGATCGACAGTTTCTGCAAACAGGTGCTGCAGAACCACTTTCATAAGATCGGGCTGGAACCGGGCTTTCGTATTGCAGATGAGGGGGAACTGAAACTGCTGCGTGAGGATGTTTGCGACCTGGTATTGGAGCAGTTTTATCAGGAGCGGGATCCGGCGTTTTTAAAGTTTGCGGACAGTTATGCATCCGCGAAGAGCGATCAGCAGATTCGGGATATGATGCTTCGGCTTTATGATTTCTCCGAGAGCTATCCGTGGCCGGACGAGTGGCTGGATGCCTGCGCCGGGCAGTATGAGGCGGAGACGATCGGGGAGCTTGAAGAAAAACAGTGGGTGCGGGATTTCCTGGCTTATTTGCAAATTCGGGTGGAAGAGATGGCCGCTCGATATAAAAAGGTGTATGCTCTGACATTGGATGAGGATGGTCCGCAGCAGTATGAAGGCGTGGTTCGGGACGATCTGCGTCAGTTGGAGGAGCTTCTTTCATCTGTTACCTGTAGCGCAGGTGATAACGGAAAAAGCACATCAGTCCTTGTCTGCTGGGAGGACGCCCTGCAGAGAATTCAGTTTAAGACTCTTCCGAGGGGAGGAAAATATAAGGGTAGCGAGGAAAAGAAAGAAACGGTTAAAACCATCCGGGATCAGATAAAGGCACAGATCAAAGACTTACGCACAAAGTATTTTTCCTCAGACATCCGGGCACAGCTGGAATTGATGCAAAAAACAGGAGCTTATGTGAATACGCTCGTGATGATAACAAAGGCATTTTCCACTGCTTTTGCTGAGGAAAAAGCGAAGAAAAATATTCTTGATTTTTCTGATCTGGAGCATATGGCACTGCGGATCCTGGTGGATCCCGTGACAAAGCAGCCGACGGAAACCGCTGCGGAGTACCGGGAGAAGTTCCGGGAGGTTATGATTGATGAATACCAGGATAGCAACTATGTACAGGAGGCGCTTTTGACTGCTGTTTCCGGGATTCCTGGTGGAAGAGAGAACCTCTTTATGGTCGGGGATGTGAAGCAGAGCATTTACCGCTTCCGTCTGGCGCGGCCGGAACTTTTCATGGAAAAATACCGGACATTTTCCACAGAGGAGAGTAAAACACAGAGAATCGACCTCCATAAAAATTTCCGCAGCCGCAGAGAAGTGGTTGACGTGGTGAATGATATTTTCGGGCGGATTATGGGACGGGATCTCGGCAATGTAGAATATGATGAGGATGCGGCTCTCTATATGGGCGGGAGCTTTGAGGATTACGAGAACAGGTCTTGCTGCCGTCCGGAATGTCTGCTTGTGGAGGAGGACCCTTATGAGCGTGACAGAAAAATCACTGAGGCGAGAGTGGTGGCTCAGCGCATTCGGAATTTGATACAGAGGGAAGAAATTCCGGGAAAACAGTACCGTGATGTGGTAATCCTGCTTCGCTCCGTATCCGGGTGGTCGGAGGCGTTTCAGACTGCTTTTGAGCAGGAAGGGGTGCCGCTTCGCCTTCCCTCACAGACGGGGTATTTTTCCGCGCAGGAGGTGCAGGTTGTGCTCGCCATGCTTCGGGTGCTTGATAACCCGGGCCAGGATGTACCGCTTGCCACGCTCATGCGGTCGCCCATCGGCAGTTTTTCAGGGGAAGACCTGGCGAAGGTCCGGCTGTATGACGGGAAACTGCCGTTTTTTGCCGCAGTGTCAGAAATCGGACAGGCTCCGATACCCGGGGACAGTTCTGACCGTTCGGGGACGGAGGACGCCGACAGGTCAGAAACTCAGATTTTGCCGGATGGACGGAAAAATCCGGAAGAAAGAGAAAGAAAACACCGGGAATGGCAGTCGGAATATCCGGATATACAGAAAAAGGTACAGGCTTTCTGGGAGCTGCTTGAATCGTTTCGCAGACGTGTTCCCTACACACCCATTCATACCCTGATCCAGCAGATATATGATGAGACCGGGTATCTGGATTATGTGACGGCTCTCCCGGCCGGGGAGCAGCGGCGGGCGAATCTGGACATGCTGCTGGAAAAGGCAGTCGCCTATGAACAGACAAGCTACCATGGCCTTTTCCATTTTATACGATATATTGACCGCCTGATGAAGTATGATGTGGACTATGGAGAGGCGGAGACGGTCAGTGAACAGGAAAACGCCGTGCGGCTGATGACGATTCACAAAAGTAAGGGACTGGAATTTCCGGTTGTTGTGCTGGCGGGGATGGGAAGACAGTTTAATATGCGGGACGAGCGAGATCGGATGATTTTCCACCCGGAATACGGTATCGGACTAAAGTATTTTGATTCTGAGAAGCGGACAAAGCAGGATACATTAATCCGGCAGATTTTTTCTGTTAAGACAAAGAAAGAGAATCTGGGGGAGGAACTGCGGATCCTGTATGTTGCGCTGACCCGTGCAAAGGAAAAACTGATTCTGGCAGGGATGAAGCCGAAAAATATTCCTGAGGCAAGCCGCGGATTGCGGGGATTTGAAAAGCTGGATTTTACCGTCAGGATGGACGCAAAATGCTACTGGGACTGGGTGCTGCCGGCTCTGGAAAGTTACGCGGATACTTATCCGATTCGTCTGATTCGCCTGGAAGACCGGGTAGAGAATGAGGGAAAAAAGCAGGAGCGCAGCCGAACTGTAAAATGGCAGATGGAGGAAATGCTGTCTCATGCAGACGAAGACATTTATAAGAAAATAAACGCGCAGCTGTCCTGGCAGTATCCGTATGAAGCAAGCGGAAGGTTAAAGCAGAAAGTGTCGGTCTCTGAGATAAAGCATCGGGTAATGGAGGAAGCCAGAGAGCTGCTGGAGGAAGATGGCGGCGGGAATCTTTTTCAGGAGGAAATCCCTGTTCCTTATGTGCCGAAGTTTGTGCAGACGCAGGAGGAAAATCCCGGTGCCCTGCGGGGAACGGCGGTTCACCGCTTCCTGGAATGCCTGGATTTTGCTGCGCTGCCGGAATACAGCGGACAACAAAAGGAAGGTGTGCGGCAGTGGCTGAAAGATCAGACGGAGGTCTTTGTTCAGGCCGGGCGGATGCGCCGGGAAGAAGCGGATCTCCTGAACCTGTATCAAATAGAAAGGTTCCTTTCCGGGGAGATTGCAGCGAGAATGCGGGCCGCGGCGAAACATTCTCTGTTAACCAGAGAACAGCCTTTTGTGATGTCTTTGCCCGCAAAGCGGGTCTGGAGCGAAGTGAGTTCGGAGGAGCCTGTTCTGGTGCAGGGAATTATAGATGTTTTCTGGGAAGAATCGGATGGGATTGTCTTGCTGGATTATAAGACAGACCGTGTGAATCGTGCAGAGGAACTTCTTAAGCGTTATGAAACGCAGCTGCGGCTCTACGAGGAAGCATTGAACCGTCGGTTTGCAGATAAGAGGGTAAAGGAGATTCTCATCTACTCCTTCCGGCTGAATGAAGTAATTGTTGTTTAAACTGGTGGGGATTGCGAAACTCAGAAAGAATATAGGGCATGAGGGAAGAAACGAATTTACTCAGGGCACGGTGGAGTGCCCGTTCGTAAATTGATTCTTTCCTCATGAATTTACGGGTTGGCTGAGTTTCGCAATCATTTATGGGTTGGAAATCAATAGATATTATTAAGAATTATAGATTTGAAATATAACGGGAGGAAGTGTGCAGTGAGAATAATACTGGCATCGGCGTCGCCGAGGAGAAAAGAGCTGCTGGCGCGGATGGGATTGGAGTTTGAGGTTTGTCCTTCGGGCGGCGAGGAGATTATTACGAAGGAGATACCGTCGGAGGTTGTGATGGAACTGGCGAAACAAAAAGCCGCAGCCGTGGGGGAGGAACTGTTAAAACAGAAGGGCAACTTAACGTCAGTGCATCGGCCGGAAGGAGAGAATGATTCTGCCGAGAAGGCTGAAACAGTGGAAAGCATACTGGTCATCGGTGCAGATACGATCGTGGTAAATGATGAAAAAATCCTGGGGAAACCTCATGACGCCGAGGATGCCTGCCGGATGCTTCGCAGCCTGTCGGGAAAAACGCATCAGGTATATACAGGTGTGTGTCTCCTTTTAATCGGGGGAGAAAAAACAGATATGGCGGACGGAAAATGCCGCGATAGCGGAGTCTTAAAAAAGGAGGTTTTGTTTTCTGAAAAGACGGATGTGACCTTTTATCCGATGACGGAGGAGGAAATCTGTGAATATGTTGGGACCGGAGATCCGCTTGATAAAGCCGGGGCATATGGCATTCAGGGGATTTGCGGAAAATATATTAAGGGTATAGAAGGCGACTATAATAATGTTGTCGGCTTGCCGATTGCAAGGCTTTATCAGGAAATGAAGCCATTGTATTCCTGCCGATGACAGTATTTACTTGTTGCAAGACAAGGGTTATCCATGATAGAATCGAGAGAGCAAAGCTTTTAAGCGGGCATGGCGGAGTTTACGATACAATGCGCAGGCAATGAGCCGTGCAGGAGGCAAAGTATGAATGATTATGATGCAATGGTAATTCAGACATTTCTGGAGAAACAGCTGCAGCTGTTCCCGGAGATCGTAGCTGAGACTCCGGAGGAGGCAGAAGAGTTCCTTGATATCTGCATGGCATCAGTGTGCAGAAATATCAAAGAAGTCAGGGAATGCTTTGATGAGTACGGGGCAGATGTCTCCGGAATGAAAAAAGCGGATTTAGAGGCTGCAGAAGAAGTTTTCAGGCTTCCGGATGGCCGTTATCTGGTCGTATTGGCATAAAGCTGGAAAAATCAATGTTTTACAGGGGAGATTGGGCATAAATGACGATTGAAAATAAGTATGGATACAGGAAAAGCAGAGGGCTTTTCAGAATGCGCAGGAGGAGGCATCCTCGCGGATGGGCGTCCGCAGCTCTTTCTGTGCTGTTGGTTGGAGGAATGCTTTTTACAGCAGGATGTTCTTCGGATGACATCCCGATTGTCTCATCCATTACGCATACACATGTATTTTCCGTGGGAGGTGAGAAATGTACCGTAGAGGAGGCCAAAATCATTCTTCTTCAGTATCAGAAGGAATATTCTTCCCTCTATGGTATAGATCTGTGGGAGCATGATTACGGAGAAGAGGAGAGTCTGGAACAGTACGTGAAAGACCTGACAATCTCTCAGCTGGCGGAAGTATATACGCTTGATGTGATCGCGTCTGAGCAGGGCATAGAGCTCTCAGATAATGAAAAAGAGCAGGCTGCTGCAGCAGCGAGTACTTATATGGAAGGGCTCTCGGAGAATGAGCTGAATTACCTCGGAATTGAGGAGGCGGAGTCGGCAGAAGAACTGTTTGAACGGTTCCTCCTGGCGCAAAAGCTTTATACCACGATCACGGAGAGTGTTTCTCAGGAGGTCAGTGATGATGAGGCTCTTGTCATGGAGATGGAGCAGATTTGCGTTTCCGACGAGGAGACGGCAGAGACTTTATTGGAGAAGCTGGATGCCGGATCGGATTTTTCCTCTCTGGCGGAGTCTTACAATGAGAGTGAGTCGACGGAGATTCAGGTGAGCCGTACGAGTTTTTCTGACGATGTGATCGATATTCTGTTTGCGTTGGAAGAAGGAACGTATAGTGATATCGTTGAGATTGATGATACTTACTGTATTTTCTGCTGTACAAACAGTTTCAACGAAGAACTCACAGAGGCAAATAAGGAAAATGTGATCAATCAGCGGATGGAGGATGCGGTGACCAACACCTACGATCTGTATAAGGGACAGTTGAATTCCAATTTCAATGAGAATACATGGGATGAGGTTTCGGTAGATACGGGTCTGGCGCTTGCAGGAGCGTCGTTTGAGGAAGTGTTTGAAACATATTTTGGAGACTGATAAAAGAAAAAAACCCCGGCATTTTTCGTGCCGGGGTTTTTTGAATGGTTTTATTTGTTCTGATTTGCCAGTACCAGCATGATCTCGTTGCTTCGTGCCACGAATTCAGTCATCGCCTCAGGTGCAAGCGGCTGGTTGGAAAGCATCGCCAGGTCGTAGAGCTGTTTGCAGAAAGTAGGTACATGTTCGCCGTCCTTGTTCTCCAGAATGTAAGTGACCAGCGGGTTGCTGACATTTAAGGTCAGCGTCTCATCGCCTGCGAACATGGAGGCGTCCATACCGTAGTTGTACATCTTCATCATATCCTGCATCCGGCGCCCTTCCTCAGACAGGGTGATAACGGACGCAACGGATGTGTCTTTCAGTTTTTCAACTTTGACATTCAGGTTCTCTTTGCCGAGTGCTGTGCGGAAGGTTTCGGTCAGCGCATCGAGAGCTTCTTTCAGGTCTTCCTCGGAAACATCTTCTTTCAGCGCGTCGGTTACGTCCGCGTCAATGCGCATGAACTTGTAATTCTGGTTGCGCTGCTCCAACTGTGTGATGAACGAGGTGTCGATGTTATGGTTCAGGATTACGGCGTTCATATCGTATTCCTTAAACATCCGGATGTACTGACCCTGCTGATTGACATCTGTTACATAGTAGACCGTCTTGCGGGTATCTTTGTATTCTTCCTCGGTGTCGGCATCCGTCTCCTCGGCGTCAACGACATCTGCGTCGGCATCCTCTTTCTTTTCCTCCTCAGCCTTTAAAAGCTCGGGAAGCGTGAGGTAGTTATCGTTGATATCCTTAAACAGGATGTAATCGTTCATCTTATCGCAGAACTTCTCATCTTTCAGGTAGCCGAACTTGATAAACGGGCTGATGTCATCCCAGTATTTCTCGTAGCTTTCCTTTTCGGTCTTGCACATACCGATCAGCTTATCCGCAACTTTCTTTGTGATGTAATCGGAGATCTTTTTCACAAAACCGTCGTTTTGCAGGGCACTTCGGGATACATTCAGCGGCAGATCCGGGCAGTCGATGACACCCTTTAAGAGCATCAGGAACTCCGGAATGACCTCTTTGATGTTATCTGCGATAAATACCTGGTTATTGTAAAGCTTGATGGTTCCTTCAATGGAATCATACTCTGTGTTGATTTTCGGGAAATACAAAATACCTTTCAGGTTGAACGGATAATCCATGTTCAGATGAATCCAGAACAGCGGCTCTTTGTAATCCTGAAATACGGTGCGGTAAAACTTTTTATATTCCTCATCCGTACACTCATTTGGATGTTTTGTCCACAGAGGGTGGATATCATTGAGGGGAACCGGACGTTTCACGATTTTCAGCTTTTCCGTGCGGGGAGATACTTCAACGATTTCCTTTTCGCCGTTCTCGTTTTCCTTTTCCTCGGTCTTCGCTTCTTCGATAATGGTCTCTACGACGACATCTTTATCGGTCTTATCCTCCGGGGCAATCGTCTCGTACTGTGTCTCGGCGGTCTCATTTACCAGATAAATCTCCGTCGGCATGAAGGAGCAGTATTTACTTAAAACTTCTCTGGCGCGGTATTCGTTGACGAACTCGAGGCAATCCTCGTTGACAAGGAGGGTAATCTCGGTGCCGACGGTGTCTTTGGTGCCGTCGCCCATTTCAAAGTCTGTGCCGCCGTCGCAGACCCAATGCACCGGTGCGGCGCCTTCCTTATAGGAAAGCGTATCGATCTGAACCTCGTCAGCTACCATGAAAGCGGAGTAGAAACCGAGGCCGAAGTGACCGATAATCTGATCTTCGCTGGATTTATCCTTATATTTTTCAAGGAAATCGGTGGCGCCGGAGAAGGCGATCTGGTTGATATATTCGTCCACTTCATCGGCTGTCATACCCAGACCATTGTCGATGACTTTGATTGTTTTTTCTGTTGGGTTGACCCGAACTTCCACTTTCGGCTCATAATCTTCCGGGAGTTCGTATTCGCCCATCACATCCAGCTTTTTCAGCTTTGTGATGGCGTCGCAGCCATTTGAAATCAGCTCACGATAGAAAATGTCGTGGTCGGAATAGAGCCACTTTTTAATGATTGGAAAAATGTTTTCGCTGTTAATGGAAAGACTTCCCTGCTTGTTTGCCATATTCATCACTCCTTGTTTTTATAAATTTTGGTAATTATTTAGAATCAGGCTCGAAAGATACTATAATACCAAAAAATTGAAAAGTCAATAGAAAATTAGCACTCTTTTTAAATGAGTGCTAACAAACATGCGGGACGGAAAAAGATGGAATGATGAATCGGATATTGTCTTCTGTTTAGGTTCATGGTAAACTTGACGCAAAAGCGGATGTAATTCATGAAAACAGATTTCGTAACAGGAATGAAAGGAGGATCTTATGTCCAGCAGAGTAGCCGTTATGAGCATTATCGTGGAAAATATGGAAATGGTAGAGCAGATTAACTGCATCTTACATGAGAACGGAAAGTATATTATCGGGCGAATGGGTCTGCCGTACAGAGAACGGCATATCAATATTATCTGTATTGCGCTGGACGCGCCGCAGGATGTCATTTCAGCACTTTCGGGAAAGATCGGGGCGCTTGCCGGAGTCGGTGTGAAGACAGCATATTCCAGTAAAGTATATGATGATACCAGGAACCCGTAGTATCATCATCTGTAAAGGCTGTTGACCTGGTATCATACCATTTTGTTATATGACCATAACAGGAGGTGTTTCATGCAGTATCGTAAGGGCAAAGATGGCGCAGATATTTCCATACTTGCCTATGGATGTATGCGTTTCAGCAAAAAAAACGGAAAAATTGATCTGGAGAAGACGGAGCGGGAGATCATGGAGGCTGTATCGCTGGGGGTTAATTATTTTGATACAGCTTACATTTATCCGGGCAGTGAGGCGGCAATCGGAGAGATTTTTGAAAAAAATCACTGTCGGGAGCAGATTTATATCGCGGATAAGCTGCCGCATTATCTGATCAAATCAAGGGAAGGACTTGAACGGACATTTAAGGAGCAGCTGAAGAGACTGCGCACGGATTATATCGATTATTATCTGATGCATGTTCTGACAGATGCTGCCACATGGGAACGATTAAAAAAGCTGGGGATTGAGGACTGGATCCGGGAAAAGAAGGAATCCGGCCAGATCCGGCATATTGGGTTTTCTTATCACGGGAATTCAAATATGTTCTGTCAGCTTGTAGATGTGTATGACTGGGATTTTTGTATGTTCCAGTATAACTACCTGGATGAATATTCGCAGGCGGGAAAGAGCGGACTGCTTCATGCCCATGAAAAAGGACTTCCGGTGATGATCATGGAGCCGCTTCGCGGCGGGCGCCTGGTGAATCTGCTGCCGGATTCGGCAAAACGGCTGATCGCCGAGCATGAGCGGGGATATTCGGCGGCCGAGTGGTCCTTCCGCTGGCTGTGGAATCAGCCGGAGGTGACAACTGTTCTGTCGGGGATGAACTCCGTTGAGATGCTGCGGGAGAATGCTGCGATCGCTTCGGATGCCCGTGCAAATTCTTTTACGGAGGATGATTTTGCTCTGATCGGAGAGTTGAAAAACCAGATCAATCACAGCATGAGGGTGGGATGTACCGGCTGCGGGTATTGTATGCCCTGTCCGAAAGGGGTGGATATTCCGGGGACATTCAGCGCCTGGAATATGTTTTATTCTCAGGATAAGAAAGCGGCGCGCTCCAGTTATATGAAGTGTACTATTTATCGTCGGGACACCGCCAGCGCTTCCCAGTGCGTCGGATGCGGAAAGTGTGAGCAGCACTGTCCGCAGGGAATTGAGATAAGAAAGGAGTTAAAAGCGGCTGTTTCCGATTTGGAGACGGCAGTCTATAAGGTGGCGAAAGCGGGGATTCGTCTGTTCCATTTGTGGTAATGGGTTATGGAAAACAAAAGAAACTATCATTTTGATAATATTAAGGCGATTTTGATTTTTTTGGTTGTTTTTGGACATGTGCTTTCGAATCTCGGAGCACATGGAGACCATTATGTTTTTTATCAGATTATTTTTACGTTTCATATGCCGGCATTCCTGTTTGTGTCCGGTTACTTTATGAAATACAATCCGAAGAAGGTTTTCGCAAAACTTTTCCCGCTCTACGTGTTGTTTCAGACGATCCAGACCGTGGAGCGGCTGTTCATTGTATGGGCGCAGGGAGACCGCTGGCAGAATGTACGGATTGATCTTTTTACGCCGCGCTGGACATTGTGGTATCTGGTCGTGCTGATGATGTATCAGCTGCTGATTCCGTTAATTGATACAAAAAGCAAAAAGCATCAGCTGGGTTTTTTGCTTCTTGCTGCGTGTCTCGGCCTGGCGATAGGAGTTACGGAAGATACGGATAATTTTATGGCATTATCTCGTGCGATCGCGTTCTTCCCCTTTTTTCTTTTGGGTTATTATGAGAGAAATAATCACTATATGATCTCATATGGAAAGAACAGTTATCCGGTAATTGCGAAAGTCGTTTCGGCGGTGTGATGATTCTGTCTTTTTATCTGAATACACGGCATATCGACTCGAAAGATTTTCTGGGTTCCGAGGATTATGCGGATGTGAATGCTTTCCTGATGAGAATCGTGGGCTGGTGTATGGCGTTTTTCTGGATCATGATTCTGCTGATCTGGGTTCCTGAACGGCGGATTCCTTGCTTAAGCCGAATCGGACAGAATACCATGTCCGTCTATCTGCTCCACGCGGTGATCCTGCTTGTTTTGAAAGAGACGCCTTTTAAAATGCTGATTCAAAATAATATTCCGGCAATGATGCTGTTTTCCATAGCATTGACAATCTTTTTGTCGTGGGAAAAGTTCGGACGGATGCTGGGAAAAGTGAGAATCCATACAGATGCGAAGAAGCCCATCGCTTAAGCGGTGGGCTTCTGTAAGTTCTTTTGTGCGGTTGACAGCATCAGTTTGATGCGGTTTAACTGGTTTACCTCGCTGGCGCCCGGATCGAAGTCAATAGCTACAATATTAGACTTCGGATAATGATGCCGCAGTTCTTTGATGACGCCTTTGCCGACAATGTGGTTCGGCAGGCAGGCGAATGGCTGACAGCAGACGATGTTGTTGACTCCGGAGTGGATCAGCTCCACCATCTCGCCGGTGAGGAACCATCCCTCGCCGGTCTGGTTGCCGAGAGAGACGATGTCTTTTGCATTCTCCGCGGTCTCATAGATGCTGGCCGGAGGAGAGAAGTGTTTACTCTTTGCCAGAGCTTTGGAGGCAGGCTTTCGGAGGAACTCTACGCCCCAGATACCAAGCTTTGCCCGTCGCCAGCTCTTGCTCTTGAATCCCAGATTATCTACCTTAAACTTCGTGTTGTAGAAGCAGTAGAGGAAGAAATCAATCAGATCCGGTACGACCGGTTCTGCACCCTCGGATTCCAGAAGCTCTGCCAGATAATTATTTGCCAGAGGCATAAATTTCACCAGAATCTCGCCGACAATTCCTACCTTCGGTTTTACGATATCACGTCTTGGGATCGCGTCGAAATCCGCTACCATTTCCCTGCAGTATCTGCAGTATTTCCGATGGCTGATCGTTCTGTCTGTGGAAACAAAATCCGTGATCTTTTTCACCCATTTCTGATGGACGGCATCTGTTGTCCCAGGCTCAGCTTCGTAGGGACGGGTGGCATAGATACACTTCATCAGGATATCTCCAAAGACAAGGCAGTATACGCCGCGTTGTGCCAGGGAGAAGTTGATCTTAAATCCCGAGTTGCTCTCCAGGGAACTTAAGTTCAGGGAGATAACCGGTATCTGTGGATAGCCGGCTTTTTCCAGGGCACGGCGGATGAAGCCGACATAGTTGGAAGCACGGCAGCCGCCGCCGGTCTGTGTCATGATAATGGCCAGATGATCCGTATCATATTTGCCGGAGGTTACCGCGTCCATGATCATGCCGACGGAGATCAGGGACGGATAGCAGGCGTCGTTATTGACGTATTTTAATCCTGCGTTTACCGCATTGCGGTTATCATTTCCCAGGACGACCAGATTATAGCCGGAAGCCTTAAATGCCGGTTCCAGCAGATCAAAGTGAACGGGTGACATCTGCGGAGCGAGGATGGTATAGGTTCTCCGCATCTCCTCTGTGAAAAGGACACGGTCATAGGCGGCAGATACAATTTTCCGCTCGGTGTGGTGCTTTTCACGTGTGCGAATGGCCGCAATAAGAGAACGGATTCGGATTCGGGCAGCCCCGAGGTTATTGACCTCATCAATCTTTAAGCAGGTGTAAATTTTCCCGGATTTCGTCAGGATATCGCTGACTTCATCGGTAGTGATGGCATCCAGACCGCAGCCGAACGAATTCAGCTGGATCAGATCCAGATCTTCACGGGTTTTTACAAACTGTGCCGCCGCATAGAGGCGGGAATGGTACATCCACTGGTCCAGAACCAGAAGCGGCCGTTCCACCGGCTTTAAGTGGGAAACAGAGTCCTCTGTCAGTACCGCGAACCCGTAGGAGGTGATAAGCTCCGGGATGCCGTGGTTAATCTCCGGGTCAATGTGATAGGGACGTCCGGCCAGGACAATCCCTCTGCGGTGATTTTCCTCCATCCACTGTAAGGTCTGTTCGCCCATCTTCTGCATGTCTCTGCGGGCAGAGGCCAGTTCCTCCCAGGCTTTGTGGATGGCAGGCTTGCTTTCGGTTTCGCTTATGTTGAATTCTTCTTTCAGGATCACTGTCAGGCGGTCGGTCAGTATTTTCTCATCCGTGAGGGCGAGGAAGGGATTGACCAGACGTATTTTCCCGGAATTGATCTCATCTACGTTATTTTTGATATTTTCCGCATAGGATGTAACGATCGGGCAGTTATAATTGTTGCCGGCATCCTTAAATTCATTCCGCTCATATGAAATGCAGGGATAGAAGATCGTCTGCACACTATGCTCAATCAGCCAGGAAATATGTCCGTGCGCCAGCTTCGCCGGATAGCATTCTGATTCACTTGGAATCGACTCAATGCCCATCTCATAAATCTTCCGCGTGGAGGTGGGAGAGAGGACGAGATGGAACTTTAATTCTTTAAACAGGATAGCCCAGAAAGGATAGTCCTCGTAAATGTTCAGGACGCGGGGGAGGCCGAGCGTGCCCCGTGTCGCTTCCGTTTCCGGCAGCGGTTCATAGTCAAAATACCGTTTCAGCTTGTATTCAAACAGATTCGGAATGTTTTCTTTATTTTTCTCCTTGCCCAGCGCCCGCTCACAGCGGTTGCCCGTGATATACTGGCGGCCGCCGGAGAATCGATTGATGGTCAGAAGGCAGTTGTTTGTACATCTGCCGCAGCGGGCCAGCTTCGTGGAAAATTCCAGCTTATTGATCTCATCAATCGAGAGCATGGTGGAAGGCTGACCTTCATAGCGCTCTCTGGCAATCAGCGCGGCGCCGAATGCACCCATGATGCCGGCAATGTCCGGACGTACGGCTTCGCGGCCGGAGATGGACTCAAAGCTTTTTAAGACGGCGTCGTTATAGAAGGTGCCGCCCTGAACCACGATATGTTTGCCGAGCTGGTCCGGGTCGGAAAGCTTGATAACTTTAAATAAAGCATTTTTTATGACTGAGTAAGCCAGGCCGGAAGAAATATCAGCGACGGTCGCGCCTTCCTTCTGTGCTTGCTTTACTTTTGAATTCATAAATACCGTACAGCGGGTACCAAGGTCAATGGGATGCTGTGCAAACAGCGCCTCTTTTGCAAAATCCTCTACGGAATAATTCAGCGATTTCGCGAAGGTCTCTATAAAGGATCCGCAGCCGGAAGAGCAGGCTTCATTCAACTGTACGCTGTCTACAGTATTATCTTTGATGCGGATGCATTTCATATCCTGTCCGCCGATATCCAGGATGCAGTCAACCTCCGGATCAAAGAAGGCGGCTGCGGTATAGTGAGCAATGGTCTCAACTTCGCCGTCATCCAGCATCAGCGCGGCTTTTACAAGAGCCTCACCGTAACCGGTAGAGCAGGAGGATACGATGTGAGCATCTTCCGGGAGCAGGCGGTAAAGTTCCTTTAAAGACAGGATGGAAGTCGCCAGCGGGCTGCCGTTGTTGCTGCTGTAAAAGGAATATAACAGGCTGCCGTCCTCGCCGACCAGCGCAACCTTTGTCGTGGTTGAACCGGCGTCAATTCCGAGGTAACAGTTTCCCTTGTAGGTGGAAATATCCCCTTTTTTTACAGAAGCTCTGCTGTGCCGGGCCGTGAAAGCATCGTAATCCGCCTGATCTTTAAAGAGTGGCTCCATACGCTCGACTTCAAATTCCATATGCAGTTCGCCGGAAAGCTTGTTCATAAGGTCTTCCAGCGTAATCTGATTCTCTTCCTTATAATTCATAGCGGAACCGATCGCTGCGAAAAGGTGGGAATTCTCCGGAACGATGGTGTGTTCGTCATCCAGCTTCAGCGTTCGGATGAAAGCCACTTTAAGCTCTGATAAAAAGTGAAGCGGACCGCCCAGGAAAGCCACGTGTCCGCGGATCGGTTTGCCGCAGGCAAGCCCGCTGATGGTCTGGTTTACCACGGCCTGAAAAATGGATGCAGCCAGATCCTCCCGCGTTGCCCCTTCATTGATCAGCGGCTGAATATCAGATTTTGCAAAAACACCGCAGCGGGCAGCAATCGGATAAAGCGCCTTATAATTTTTTGCATACTCATTCAATCCGCTGGCATCCGTCTGAATCAGGGAGGCCATCTGGTCAATAAAGGATCCGGTGCCTCCGGCACAGATGCCGTTCATGCGCTGCTCGACATTGCCGCCTTCAAAATAAATGATTTTGGCATCTTCACCGCCCAGCTCGATGGCTACATCCGTCTGCGGCGCGTAGTGCTCAAGCGCGGTGGATACGGAAATTACTTCCTGAACGAAAGGAACTTCCAGATGTTTTGCAAGTGTCAGGCCGCCGGAACCGGTAATCATGGGGCTTAAGCGAATCTGTCCGAGCTTGTCATGGGCTTTGGACAGAAGATCCGACAGTGTCTCCCGGATATTGGCAAAATGGCGTTCGTAATCTGAAAACAGGAGGTTATCCTCCTGATCCAAAATAGCTATTTTAACTGTGGTGGAACCGATATCGATTCCGAGTTTATGTAGGGAAGAATTTGTCATATTGTCATTCACCTTTTGTAAATTTCTTCTGTTCTTTTTAATTCCGGTTTCATATTATACGACAGGAAATTTGAAATGACAAGGTGTTTTACAGATTGTTTATGATTGTGATTTGTCTCGTTTGCATTCATTCTGTCATATCCTGATAATATGAGACCATATGAATTTTGGAGAAGATTGTTATGTATGAAAATGGAAGGAAAGAAAAGTTTTTCAATCCGGATATGGAGGGAATGGATACAGTTCGGAATCAGATGTGGGAGGAACAAATGTTTGAGAGTCGGAAATTTGAACAAACGGGAAAGTGCAGGGATTACATGGGAAATTCCTGCGAAACAGGTTTCATCCATGTGATTCAGCCGGGAGATACGCTGTATCTTCTCGCGCAGAAGTATCATGTAAGCGTTTCGGACATTATGTACAAAAATCCTTATACAAATGTTTATCATCTGCGCCCGGGAGATGAGCTTTGTATTCCGGTTTTATCAAAGAAATAATGGTTTTTTTCGATCTCCTCAAGTTTTGAAGGGGTTGTGCAAAAGTAACAATGGCGGTGACAGCATTGAAGAATGTGATTTCTGGATGTTGACAAAGAAAAAAGACAGGGATTATAATGAATGAACGTTAGCGACTTGTGAATCA
Organism: Clostridiales bacterium; assembly: GCA_021204085.1. Taxonomy (GTDB): domain Bacteria; phylum Bacillota; class Clostridia; order Lachnospirales; family Lachnospiraceae; genus Eubacterium_I. The sequence continues at coordinate 28,052 of JAJPZY010000116.1, forward strand.
CGGCAAAACAGGAGAGAGCAATGCGATTGATAGACAAAATGGAACGTAAACTTGGCAGATTTGCCATTCCCGGATTGATGAAGTATGTTATCGCCTGCTATATTATCGGGTATGTAATTGAATTTGCAATGCCCAATGTGTTATCTTATCTGACACTTGAACCGTATATGATTTTTCATTACGGGCAGGTGTGGCGCCTGATCTCGTGGGTACTCATCCCGCCGTCCGGTTCGAACATTATTTTTTATATCATTATGCTGGTATTATATTATCAGTTGGGTACCGTGCTGGAGCAGACGTGGGGAACCTTCCGGTTTAATCTTTATATTTTTGAAGGTATTCTTTTCACGATTCTGGGTGCGCTGCTGCTGTATGTGATCTATGGCGTCAATACGCCGATTTCCATAGGGGGCAGCTTCAGCACTTACTATATTAATATGACGATATTCCTCGCTTTTGCAGTCTGCTATCCGGATATGCGGGTGATGCTGTATTTCATCATCCCGGTGAAGATGAAATGGATGGCAATTGTTTATGCGGTATTGATCGGCTATTCTTTTGTAGAGAGTTCATGGCCGGGGCGTGTGGCAATCTTCGCTTCCATTCTGAATTTCCTGATCTTTTTTGCGACGACGCGCCATATGGCCTCCTCGCCGCGGGATATCAGGAGACGCCGCAATTTCAAAAAACAGGTGCATCAGTCGAGAACAACCACCGGCGGTGCGATTCACAAGTGTGCGATCTGCGGCCGGACAGAGCTGGATGATCCGAACCTGCAGTTTCGGTATTGTTCAAAGTGCAGGGGCAATTTTGAATACTGTCAGGATCACCTGTTTACGCATAAACACGTGGAGTAAGCAGCTGAAGGATGCTGCCGCAGAGCGCAGCGCAGGGAGCAGTTGAGAAAAATTTTATAAAGGGAAATGGTACAGGTACATGGAGAACGAAACAATTTCAAGGAACTTTATTGAACAAATAATAGACAAAGATATTGCGGAGGGGAACTGTGAGACGGTTTGCACCCGTTTTCCACCGGAACCGAACGGTTATCTGCACATCGGTCACGCCAAGTCCATACTTTTAAACTACGGACTTGCGCAGGAGTACGGCGGAAAATTTAATATGCGTTTTGATGATACGAACCCGACAAAAGAAAAAGAGGAGTTTGTAGAATCCATCAAAGCGGATATCGAGTGGCTTGGTGCAGACTGGGAGGATCGTCTGTTTTTTGCATCGGATTATTTCGGGAAAATGTATGAAGCGGTAGTGACCCTGATTAAAAAGGGCAAGGCTTATGTCTGCGATCTGACACCGGAGGAGATTCGGGAATACCGTGGTACATTGACTGAACCGGGAAAGAACAGTCCTTACCGTGACCGCAGTGTAGAAGAGAACCTTGAGTTGTTTGAGAATATGAAAAACGGCGTCTATGCAGACGGTGAGAAGGTTCTCCGCGCGAAGATTGATATGGCTTCGCCGAATATTAATATGAGAGATCCGATTATCTACCGGGTCGCGCACATGAATCATCATCGTACCGGCGATGCCTGGTGCATATATCCCATGTACGATTTTGCTCATCCGTTGGAGGACGCCTTTGAGGGTGTCACTCATTCGATCTGCACGCTGGAATTTGAGGATCATCGTCCGCTTTATGACTGGGTGGTTCGCGAAGTCGGATTTGAGCATCCGCCGAAACAGATTGAATTTGCCAAATTGTATCTGACGAATGTGGTGACAGGGAAACGTTATATCAAGAAACTGGTTGAGGAGGGTATTGTCGACGGATGGGATGATCCCCGCCTGGTCTCCATCGCGGCTCTGCGCAGACGCGGTTTTACACCTTCTTCTATTAAAAAGTTTGTAGAGCTCTGCGGGGTTTCGAAGAGCCAGAGTTCCGTGGATTATGCGATGCTTGAGTATTGCATCCGGGAGGATCTGAAGATGACAGCGCCGCGCGCCATGGCAGTATTGGATCCGGTGAAGCTCGTGATTGACAATTACCCGGAGGGACAGACGGAGGAACTGGAGATCGATAATAATATGGAAAATCCTGATCTTGGCAGCCGTATGGTTCCGTTTAGCCGGGAGTTGTATATTGAACGGGAAGACTTTATGGTTGAACCCCCGAAAAAGTACCGCCGTTTGTATCCGGGCAATGAAGTGCGTCTGATGAATGCTTATTTTGTTACCTGTACCGGATACGAGACAGATGAGGACGGAAATGTATCCGTAGTACATTGCACTTATGATCCCGAAAGCCGCGGCGGAAACAGTCCGGACGGACGGAAGGTGCGGGGTACTATTCACTGGGCGGATGCGGCAACTGCAATTCAGGCGGAGGTACGCCTTTACGAGAATATTATCGATGAGGAAAAGGGCGTTTATAATGAGGATGGAAGTCTGAATCTGAACCCGAACTCTCTGACGGTATTAAAGAACTGTTATGTGGAGCCTTCCCTCTTGACGGCGAAGAAGTATGACAGTTTCCAGTTTGTGCGGAATGGCTTTTTCTGCGTGGATGCGAAGGATTCCGCGGAGAATGCCCCGGTATTCAACCGTATTGTATCGCTGAAGAGCTCATACAAAATTCCCGCACAGGTATAAGCGGTTCGGATTCCCGAAGAAAGATTTAGTAATTAAGAATGATAGAATTACATTCAGGGCTGTCATATGCGACAGCCCTGTTGTTTCTTTAATATGAAGATCGGGATCTTTTAAAATGACAGTTTTTCCGGGACCGGAGATCCGAAATATCTTCTATCTGGTTTCAAGCAAATCCCTGAAGAAAGTGTCTAATTCTTCTTTGGTGTCGAAGGTAGCCATATAGATATTGTTTCCCATAGCGGCGGAGAGTGCCTCCGGCAGGCGGGCGGTCATTTTCAGATGATCGCCGTATTTCTCAATAATCTCTTCGTGAGAAAGGACGTAGTCTTTATAATCTCTGAGACCGGCAAATCCGCAGTAGTGATATCCGCCGATTTCTTTTTCGGTGTGATCGAAGGCAACCATATCCGCCCAGATTTTGTAGACATCCGTTTCGCGGGCAAAGTTGATCATATCAGGGGTAAAACCGCCGCAGGGGCGCATATTTACTTCAAGAGCCATGATGGTCCCTTTTTTTCCGATGCCTTCGTGATCTGTCAGGAGGCGGAAAAATTCAAAGTGTACAAAGCGGCTCTTCACGCCAAAGCTCTTTACGGTATCACGGCCGGCTTTTTTTGTATCCTCAGCCAGATTCTTTTCAATATAGAAAATGGCATCGTCGCCGTAGTTGACACTGTCCATGATAGAAATGGGCGTACAGTTTCCGGTTTCAAAGATCGGCTCGCCGTGTGAGTCAATAATCGCGTCGTAAGAGTTGATCTCTGCATTGATGAACTCTTCCATAATGTAAGATACATCCGGTTCTTTTTCTTCAAAGAAGGCATTCAGTTCCGCGTCGTTTTCCAGTTTATATATATGAGAAGCGCCCACACCGTTATCCGGTTTCACGATAACCGGGTAACCAACAGTCTTAATGAAATCCTGACATTTCTTCACGGTATCCACCAGATGGTAGCGCGCAACGGGTATGCCGGCTTTTTCGTAATACTTTTTCATTTTTGATTTGTATTTGATCCGGGGAAGATCCTTCTCCTGGAAACCGGTACGAATATTGAAATCAGTGCGGAGTTTTGCATCCTGTTCCAGCCAATATTCGTTGTTGGATTCAATAAAATCAATACGACCGTACTTGAAAGCGAAAAATGCAACAGCCCGGTATACTTCATCGTAGTCTTCGAGGCTGTTTACCTTATAATACTCATTCAGGCTTTCTTTTAATTCGGGCAGCAGCTCATTATAAGGCTGGTCGCCGATACCGAGGACGTTCAGTCCGTTGTTTTTCAGTTCCCGACAGAACTGCCAGTAGTTTGTCGGAAAGTTGGGTGAAATGAAAATAACATTTTTCATAGTGAAGATCTCCTTTTATCAATGTATTCTATATTCTCTTGTTGTTATGTTGTTTATTCTCTGCAGCGAACGCCGCTTTTTCCTGATTTTTCGTATTTTATCGCTCTATTCCTGCTCAAGCAGCCACGGAACGAAGTATTCTACCTGTTTGTACCACCATGGCCAGTCATGATTTACGTCCCATCCCCAGATATCTACCCATACGGGAATGCCCTTGGATTCCAGAATTTCTTTGATGCGGCGGGTGGTGTCGGGCTGTTCCCAGGCACCCTGTCCGCAGCAGATCACTGCTTTTCGCTCGCGGTATAAATCCATATAGGGGTGGTCTGCCGGGAAATTACTCAGGTAATCAACCGGAGAATTGGCGTAGACCAGATCGTCCATATAATCACCGAATCCGTATTGGGTACTGTAAATGCCGCTGAGTGCCAGCAGTCCGTCAAAAAGATCCGGCCGTCTGAAATACAGGTTTGCCGCATGCGTTGCGCCGAGACTGCAGCCGAAGGCAATGACGCCGCGGGGACGACAGCCGCCGTTACGCTCAGCAGTCATATCGAACATAAAGGGAACCATCTCATCGGTAATGTATCGGATCCAGTCCTCGTGCCGGCAGATTCGCTGCCGGGGATCCGCGCCGGAGGAATATGTTTCTGCATCAATCGTATCAATGGAAAAAATCATTACCTGTCCGGATTCGAGGTAAGGAGCCCAGTAATCTGTCATGTTAAAATTTTCAAAATCGACAAACCGTCCATCCTGACAGGGAATATAAAGTACGGGGTGTCCTGCGTGACCGTAAACTTTGCATTCCATATCTCTGCCAAGGGCGGGGCTGAACTCTTTAAAGTATTGTATTTCCATAATTATAATATCCTTTCTGAAAATAAAGAATTGCTTTTCCGCTTTAATATATCACAGAGAGACTTTCTTGGCAAATCATTCCGGATATAAATTGCAGCGAAAATGAAAAATGATCGGTCAGTACCATCGGCTTTTCTAAAATTTCAGTTGTTTCCGGGGTGTTTGGATGATATACTACAATAGAAATACATGAATAGGAGCATGGTGTTTTTATAAGTGAATCTGCAATGTCTTGCGGTTCTTATGAGAATCAATGAGTGCGAATGATCGGGGAATTATGACAAAGAAAGAGTTTAAGGAATTTATTACTGGGAAAATCGTATATCTGGACGGCGCAACCGGTTCTAACATTCAGCGGGGAGGATTTCCGTCCGGTATCTGTCCCGAGCTTTGGATTACAGAGCATGAGGAGGCTTTGATTGAGCTGCAGAGGGAATATATAAAAGCCGGAAGTGATATTGTCTACGCGCCGACTTTTTCGGCGAATCGCGTGAAACTGAGCGAGTATGGACTGGAGGATCGCCTGAGAGAAATCAATACAAAGCTTGTGGAAGCCAGCCGCCGCGCCGCGGAGGGAAAGGTGCTGGTAGCGGGAGATTTCACGATGACCGGCGCATTACTGGAGCCCCTGGGAGATCTGACCTTCGGGGAATTGTGTGAGATCTACCGCGAACAGATTTCTGCCGTCGTGGACGCGGGAGTTGATCTCCTGGTTATAGAGACAATGATGAGTCTTTCGGAAACCCGGGCGGCGGTGCTGGCGGCACGGGAAGTAAATCCTGATCTGCCGGTTCTGGCGACGCTGACTTTTACGGAATCCGGGAATACGCTGTACGGCGCTTCGGCGGAATCTGCTGTGGTGGTCCTGCAGAGCCTGGGAGCGGATGCCGTGGGATTGAATTGTTCCGCCGGTCCGGACAAAATGATTGATGTTATCCGGCGAATGAAAAAGGCAGCATTGGTTCCCGTGATTGCGAAACCAAATGCCGGATTGCCGCAGGTGGATGAGAACGGAGAAACGACATACAGTATGGATGCAGATGCGTTTGCCGGTTATATGCGTGAAATTGTGAATGCAGGTGCCGGGATTCTGGGCGGGTGCTGCGGGACTACGCCGGCGTATATCGAAAGATTGTGTAAAGAGACGGCCGGTATTACTGATGAACCGTCACAGAAAGAGAATGACGGTCACGAAATTTCAGGTAAAAATCTGCGGAATCATGCATCGGCAATTTATCTCGCAAATGAGCGGAATATATTTGCTTTCGAGGAAGGACAGAAGCTGCAGGTGGGAGAAGGAATTGATTTCCGTACAGACAGTGATCTGTTCGAAGAGTATCAGAATGATATCTTTGATACGGCGGAAGATCTGGCCTTTGATCTTCAGGATGAGGAGGCGGATGCACTTCTTTTCTGTGCATCCGGATTCGATGACGAGGCGGACATTCTTCTTTCGGTTATTACGGATGTGACCGGCGTTGTGCAGCTGCCGGCGGTTGTCGCATCGGCAAATCCCTCTGCTGTGGAACGGGTTTTACGTGAATATTCCGGCGTATTAGCCGTAATGCCGATGAGCGGGGATCCGGCTGTTAACAGGGAAATAGAAAACATGATAAAACTGTACGGTGCTAAAGTTCTGACTCTTGACAAAGAAATCAGATGTTGCTAGAATGAGTAAAGTTTCGCTTGAGATGTTTTTTTGGGGGATTTCTGATTTGATCAGATTATTCAGAAATCCGCGTAATGACATCAGGAGCAGTTTTATGGAGGCGTTAGCGTGGAGAGAAGACAGGTACTTTCTTTGTTAGTAGAAAACACGCCGGGCGTGGTCAGCCATATTTCCGGATTGTTCAGCCGCCGCGGATTTAATATCGACAGTTTTTCCGCAGGAGTGACAGCAGATCCCCGTTTTACCAGGGTGACCGTTGTGGCGAGGGGCGATGAGCTTGTATTGGAGCAGATTCAGAAGCAATTGGCCAAGCTGGAGGATGTCATCGACATCAAAAAGCTGAAAGAGGGGAATTCCGTCTGCCGGGAATTGATTCTGGTGAAGCTGCGTGCAAAGGATATCGACCGTCAGGAGATCCTGGCAGTGGCGAATATTTTCCGCGCGAAGATTGTAGATGTCAGCAGTGATTCCATGGTGATCGAGCTGACCGGAGAGCAGAGAAAGCTGGACGCATTCATTGATCTGGTAAAAGGTTATGACATCCTCGAACTGGCAAGGACCGGTGAGACCGGGCTGAGCAGAGGCGACAGTGATGTTAGAATTATAGAATAAACATATATATAATGGAGGATAAGTCATGTCAGAAGCAAAAATTTATTATCAGGAAGATTGCAACCTCGCAGCTCTTGAAGGCAAGACCATTGCAGTGATCGGCTATGGCAGTCAGGGACATGCGCATGCGCTGAATGCCAAGGAGTCCGGATGCAATGTGATTATCGGTCTTTACGAGGGCAGCAAGTCATGGAAGAAAGCCGAAGATCAGGGATTTGAGGTGTATACAACCGCTGAGGCTGCAAAGAAAGCAGATATCATCATGATCCTGATCAATGATGAGAAGCAGGCAGATATGTATAAGAAAGATATTGAGCCGAACCTTGAGCCGGGTAATATGCTGATGTTTGCTCATGGTTTCAATATCCACTACGGCTGCATTGTTCCGTCGGCAGATGTGGATGTTACCATGATCGCTCCCAAGGGACCGGGACATACGGTTCGTTCTGAGTATCAGGCAGGCAAAGGCGTGCCGTGTCTGGTAGCGGTTGAGCAGGATGCGACAGGAAAAGCTCTGGAGATCGCGCTTGCATATGCATTGGCGATCGGCGGCGCCCGCGCCGGTGTTTTAGAGACGACTTTCCGCACCGAGACTGAGACAGACCTTTTCGGCGAGCAGGCAGTTCTTTGCGGCGGCGTCTGCGCTCTTATGCAGGCAGGCTTTGAGACTCTTTGCGAGGCCGGATATGATCCGAGAAACGCATACTTCGAGTGCATCCATGAGATGAAGCTGATCGTTGACCTGATTTATCAGTCCGGATTTGCCGGAATGCGTTATTCCATCTCCAACACTGCGGAGTACGGCGATTATATTACCGGACCGAAGATCATCACCGATGATACGAAGAAGGCGATGAAGCAGATTCTTTCCGATATTCAGGATGGTACTTTTGCAAGTGAATTCCTGCAGGATATGTCTCCGTCCGGACGCCAGGTACATTTTAAGGCGATGCGGAAGCGCGCGGCTGAGCATCCGGCTGAGATTGTCGGCGCAGAGGTTCGTAAGCTGTACAGCTGGAACGGTGAGGATAAGCTGATCAACAACTAATCAATAACATACGAGATATGTGAAAAATGGTATGGCAAAAATGCCATACCATTTTTTGAAGAAGGAGATACAAAAAAGTGGGAAAGATATTTCGGTTTCATACAGATGTGGATACGGATCAGATTATTGCATCCCAGTATCTGTTATACCCGACAATTGATGAGATGAAGGTGCATACGTTTGAATCTCTTGACCGGGATTTTGCTTTGAAAGTACAGCCGGGTGATTTTGTTGTGGCCAATGAGAATTTCGGCTGCGGATCTTCCCGTGAACAGGCACCCAGTGTTTTAAAAGCACTCGGAGTCAAGGCTGTCATCGCAAAATCTTTTGCGCGTATTTTTTACCGCAATGCGATCAATATCGGCTTACCGGTTATCGTCAGTAAGGACCTTTATGATGCTGTGAAGGATGGAGACGAGATGGAACTGTCCCTCACGGACGGAATTGCGGCCGTGAACGGGCAGGAGTTTGTCTGCACAAAGCTTCCGCCGTATATGCAGGGAATTTTGGATCAGGGTGGTCTGATTGCTTCACTCAATAAGTAGAGGCAGTGATATTTCTATTAAGGATACGCTGATTTAATTGAGTTTTACACTTTGTTCACCCAACTTTGCCT
>JAJPZY010000031.1 GCA_021204085.1 Clostridiales bacterium
AAAGTGGGCTGCCCGGCGGTCTTTATGAAAGATAAAAAAGCAAGCATTGACCCGACACAATGCGTAGGGTGCACGGTCTGCGCACAGGTCTGCCCGAAACATGCAATCACAAGAAAGGAGACGGATCAGAAATGAGTATTCAAAAATCTGTTATGCTGGTTGGCGTAGGCGGCCAGGGAGCCATCCTGACGGCAAAAATTTTAACAAACGGTTTAATCCAGGCTGGCTATGATGTGAAAATGAGCGAAGTACACGGCATGAGCCAGAGGGGAGGCTCTGTGACAACCCAGGTACGTTGGGGTGATAAAGTGTATGGTCCGGTATTTGGCGAAGGCGAAGCTGACGTTATGGTAGCATTTGAAAAAATGGAAGCCGCGCGCTATATCAACTATTTAAAACCTGATGGTATAGCAGTGGTCAATGATTATGAAATGCCGTCAGCCGTCATTGCAGCCGGCCAGTGCGAGTATCCGAAAGGAATTCTGGAAGCGATTCAGGATAAATTTGAGACAGTTACATTAAATGCCGGGCAGATTGCTATTGATCTGGGTAGTGCAAAGTGCATGAATGTTGTGCTGTTTGGCGCTTTGGTTAAAGCTCTGAAAATGGATGAGATTGACTGGGAGAATGTAATTGAAAACACTGTGCCGCCGAAATTTCGTGAGCTGAACCTGAAAGCATATCGGGCAGGTTTCTCGGCAGAAAAATAACAGCCAGTGAAAATATCTCCAATAAAAAATATTGATTTAGTGTCCAAAGGAAAAACGGAGACTTAAAAGTCTCCGTTTTTTACATCTTGCCGGATCAGCCGTTTTATCTTGTCCTCCAGACTGACCTTGCTATCCTTATTAAAAAAGACGGATACTTCATACGTCGTCTTTCCGATGACAGTTTTGAAGTTCCCGCCAGATTCATATTTATCTGTTTTCTCTTCTTCTGGTTGTGTTTGCATAATTACCTCCGTAAAAATAGAATATCCGCGGCAATTTGTCAGGTGCTGGCGCGGTATGATTTATCAATGGTTCTGTAAGCGCAGGAGATTCTCCAATCTGCCGTGATTGTGTCTTTTCCGCCCGGTTCATACGCCTATATGCCTGTAAAAATATTGCCAGCTTATTTTTATAGGCGCATCCACAGGCTCATCTTAGGCGCATAATCGGCATTTAAAAATCTTCTTTACCCTTGTAAATGGCTGGTTCCCGTGCGATGAATAAAATCCAGATGCACGTGTCGGCATACTAAGGGACATTTGTATACATTTTCCCTGGAATAGTTTTTTTACCGACGGGAATAGTTGTGTATAGCGTTATCATAGTAGGGCTGTGATCCTGTTTGAACAGGTACTAAAACATATATATTGGTATTATTCCGAAAGCGCCTAAGGAATCCGGTTCCTCATTGTAAATGCCTGTCGATCCCGACAACTGCACGGACAAATAATTCCACCTTGCCGGTTGGCCGGGTCATACGGCAAGATATTCGCTAATACAACAGATAATGGTTATGCTACGCTTGCTGCGTGAAGCTTTGTAATATCCTCCTATGCACACCGAACGAGGATGTCCGTATCAATCTGGATAACCCATGGAAGAACTTCAACTTTTTCTTTAACTGGGCTTTATTCAGCCCATTTTTTCTTATTTTGAAACTAGCTATTCCTGTTCAATGATGTTATCATTGTTTAAAAGTTATTTCAAACAGGCCTTTAAAAGCCCATATAGGAAGGATTTTAAACTATACTCATGAATCTCTATTATGAATTGCTGAAGGAACCGGTATTCAGCCTACAGGATATTTACAAATATTATACGCACCCGGAAGCAGCACGCTCTGCATTAAAAAAACTTCTGAAACAGGGAATTGTCGTGCGGATCAGGAAAAATATGTATACCTGTATCAGTGGGGAAACGGAAAGTCCTGTGGCGAACAGATATCAAATTGCCTGTGCTCTGCATCCAACCGCCTATATCTCCCATCATACTGCGATGGAATATTATGGAGTCTGTGACCAGATTTTTTATGATGTTTATGTTTCCTCACAGAAGCCATTCAAAGCATTTGAGTTTGACGGGTACACATACTTATATGTTGCTTCTAAATGTCAGTCAGGTATAGAGGAAGTACGTTATAGTGGTGGTGTTCGGATTACAAACAAAGAACGGACCGTTATTGACAGCATTAAGGATATGGACAAAATCTCCGGGATAGAAGAAGTCCTTGCTAATATAGCGGCTATATCATCTCTTAATGACACACTTATGTTACAGTATTTAGCCGAATATAAAAAACAATTTTTATACCAGAAAACCGGTTTCCTGCTTTATCCATTCCGTGAACAAATGAATCTGGGAAACCAGTTTTTTGAGGAGTGCCGAAAGAAAATCGGGATGAGCAGGCGTTATCTGACCAATGAGACAAGCAGTGGAAAATTCAACCGTGAGTGGAATCTGGTGGTTCCGGATTCTATCTTTCAGTTAAAAAATGGAGGGGCAGACTATGATTGAATATAACCGGTCGGAACTCGGAAAATCAGCCAGGGAATACGGTTTTGTCAGAGACACTTTCGAAAAAGTTTTGAGGTTAAAAGAAATACTGGCATTCATCAACACGGATGTTTATCTAAACAGCCACCTGGCATTAAAAGGCGGAACGGCTATCAACCTGACTATTTTTAATATGCCCCGGCTATCCGTGGACATAGATATGGATTTTACACCAAATCTTCCTTTGGACGAAATGACAGATGCACGGGAGAAAATCAAAATACTGTTAACATCATACATGACTGATAATGGCTACACCCTCTCTGCAACATCGCGTTATAGCCATAGTCTGGATGCTTTTACGTTGTTACAGTTGTAACCGTTCAATACCAGGGCCGGAATATTTAAATGAATCTTGACAGTTATCTTTAAATAAACTATAATGCCTAACAGCGAAATCTTTTCATGATTTTGCTAATAGTGGGAAAACGGCAAAGGAGTCTATTTTTAAAATAGACTCCTTTTTTGCATGTAAAGAATTTTTCGTTTTTTCCTGTATCACGAAAATTCCCTCCCACCGGTCTCTGTTGTTTATCTTATTATCAATGAAAGGAAGTATTTGTTATGCGTTTGAATCCCAAGGAACAGGAAAAGCTGATGCTTCACATGGCTGGAGAATTAGCAAAACAGAGAAGAGGCAGAGGCTTGAAGCTGAACTATGTGGAAGCGATTGCTTACATCAGTTCAGAACTTCTTGAATATGCCAGAGACGGAAAAAGTGTGGTTGAGCTTATGAGCATCGGCACGAAAATCCTCACAAAGGATGACGTCATGGAAGGCGTGGCGGATATGGTGCATGAGGTTCAGGTAGAGGCAACTTTCCCCGACGGCACAAAACTTGTAACAGTACATAATCCGATTCAATAGAGAGGAGAGAACGAAAATGAAGATTGGCGCAATCATTCCGAAAGACAGAGAAATCATTTTAAACGAAGGGAAACCGACCGTCACTGTTCTCGTAAAGCATACCGGCGACCGCCCTGTACAGGTAGGGTCGCATTTCCACTTTTTTGAAGTAAACCGACAGCTCATCTTTGACCGGGCGGCGGCATACGGATATCATCTCGATATTCCATCCGGCACTTCCGTCAGATTCGAGCCGGGTGAGGAAAAAGAAGTCGTGCTGACACAGATGGGCGGTGCACGGCGCATCTATGGCTTAAATGACCTGACCTGCGCACAGGCTACGGAAGCAACAAAGGCGACAGCGGTACAAACAGCCGCGTTAAAAGGGTTTATGTAAGGAGGGAACGGCATGAGTTACAAAATTTCCGGTGAAAAATATGCAATGATGTATGGTCCTACAGTCGGAGACAAAGTACGTCTGGCTGATACCAACCTGATCATAGAAGTAGAAAAAGATTACACCACTTACGGTGATGAGTCCAAGTTCGGCGGCGGCAAGACGATCCGTGACGGCATGGGCCAGTCGGTAAAAACCTGCAGTAAAGACGGTGATCTGGATCTTGTCATTACCAACTGCCTGATTCTGGATTATACCGGTATCATCAAAGCTGATATCGGCATCAAGGACGGGAAAATCGCCGGCATCGGCAAAGCGGGCAATCCCAATGTCATGGATGGCGTAACACCCGGCATGACCATCGGAGCTTCCACAGAGGCACTGGCCGGTGAGGGGCTGATCGTGACAGCCGGCGGTATTGACAGCCACATTCATTTTATCTGCCCGCAGCAGATTCCGACCTCCCTGTATTCCGGTATCACAACCATGATCGGCGGTGGCACCGGCCCCGCAGACGGCACGAACGCGACGACCTGCACCCCCGGCCCATAGAACATCCGGATGATGTTAAAAGCGGCGGAGGAGTATCCGATGAATCTGGGCTTTTACGGAAAAGGGAACTGTTCCGATGAGCAGCCTATCATAGAGCAGTTGAAGGCCGGAGCCATGGGTATGAAAATCCATGAGGATTTCGGCGCCACACCGGCAGCAATCAACCATTGCCTGAATGTAGCCGATGAATATGACATTCAGGTGGCGATTCACACAGATACGCTGAACGAAGCGGGATGTGTGGAAGATACTCTGGATGCGATCGGCGGCCGGACAATCCACACGTTCCATACGGAAGGTGCAGGCGGCGGGCATGCACCGGACATTATCCGTGCCGCGGGAGCGAAAAATGTACTTCCCTCTTCTACAAACCCGACGATGCCTTTTACAGTCAACACATTAGATGAACATTTGGATATGCTGATGGTGTGCCATCATTTGGATAAAAACATTCCGGAGGATGTCGCCTTTGCGGATTCCCGTATCCGCCCGGAAACCATCGCAGCTGAGGATGTACTCCACGATATGGGCGTTTTCTCTATGATGAGTTCTGATTCCCAAGCCATGGGGCGTCCGGCGGAAGTAATCACCAGAACATGGCAGACAGCCCACAAAATGAAAGAAGAACGCGGGCCGCTGGGTGTAGACAAAGAAAACGGGAATGATAACTTCCGCGCAAAGCGCTATATAGCAAAATACACGATCAACCCTGCTATCACATGCGGCATTGCGGATTATGTAGGCTCCGTAGAGGTCGGAAAATTTGCTGACCTCGTTCTTTGGAATCCTGCATTCTTCGCATCAAAGCCCGATATAGTTATTAAAGGCGGTATGATCATTGCATCAAAGATGGGTGACGCCAACGCCTCTATCCCTACCACACAGCCGGTGCTTTACCAGCCCATGTTTGCGGCGCACGGGGCGGCCAAATATGAGAGTTGCCTGACCTTTGTGTCCCAGGCAGCAATGGATAACGATGTAAAAACACAGTACGGTTTACAGAAGACAGTAGTACCGGTAAGGAACTGCAGAAACATCGGGAAAAAGGATATGAAATACAATGACGCCACACCTGAGATCACGGTAGATCCGGAAACCTATGAGGTCTGCGCAGACGGCGTAAAACTGGAATCAAAACCTGCAGAGACGCTGCCGTTGACGCAGTTGTATAGCTTATTCTGATGATACAAGGGACAAAATAAGAGAGATAAGAAATCTTTGATTTCTGTAATCGAACTTATGCAAAGCTGGTCAGAAAACGAATGCGTGCATTCGCATTTCTGACCTTGGGGAAGTATCATACCCGTTGGAACCTAATATCATTCTATTTCAAGGAGGAAACACATATGTTAGGTGTCTGCTTATTGTTTGTCGGTATTGTTTTGATCAACAACGGCGTCTGCTCTCTTGCGAAAGTGGACAAAAAAGCTGCCGCTGTAATGAACATTTTTACCGGAACCTTATCGTTGTTTATTAACTTTGTCAATCTGGTGCAGGGTAACTACTATGCCGCCGGAACCGGCTTGCTCTTCTGCTTTACCTACCTCTTTGTAGCTATTATGAACATTTTTGATCTGGATGGAACGCCCTTTGCCTGGTTCTCCAGTTTTGTAGCAGTCAACGCCATTGTCTTCGGAATCGTGGAAGGCGTAACCGGAAGCGCTGCGCTTGGCATTGACCCTGACTGGAGATGGGCGGCAATCTGGTGGCTCTGGGCTATCCTCTGGGGTTCTTCCTTCTTCACAGATATCCTGGGGATGAAAAAGCTGGCAAAGTTTGTGCCGGTACTTCAGGTTGTGGAAGGTGTCATCACTGCCTGGATCCCCGGCGTTATGCTGATGCTTGGAGTATGGTAAGCCGCAAACGGCACTCCTGAATTCAGTCCTTTATTGTTGCAAAGGCAGGATTTTCAAGGCAAGGAGAAAAAGAAATGTTATGTGAAAAAATATTAGGCACGCTGTCAGATCAGGCGTTTGCAGGCCTTCGCGTAGATTATGTAGATATTGAGTGGCATGAGGCGTTTTCCCGCCTCCACCGCAAGACTTCAGCCGAAGGCGAGGATGTCGGCATCCGGATGGGGAACGAGATTTTAAGTACCGGTTTAAACCAGGACGACGTACTCTACGCAGATGAGGAAAAGGTGATTGCCGTGAACATTCCGGCATGTGAAGCCATTCGGGCATGTGTACGGCAGGACCACCCGCGACAGATTGCAAAGCTGTGTTATGAAGTGGGCAATACCCATACGACCATGTTCCGCGGGGAAGATGATTTTACTTTCTACACGCCCTATCATGAACCACTGTTAGAAAAAATCAATGGGATTCATGGTGTAACCGCGGAGAAGGTCACAAAAAAATTTGACTTCAAACAGGCCTTGTCTTCTTCTGTGAACAACCACCACCATTGACGGAGAATCCTATGCATAAGGAAGAACGAAACAAACGCTTTTTACTTCTCCAGGTCAACGATGCGCTGTTTCCCATCGGAGCTTACTCCCATTCCTATGGTCTGGAAACTTACATCCAGAAAAATCTGGTGACAACAGAGGTGGATACCTGGAACTTCCTGTATCGGAGACTGCGATATGGCTTTTGCTACAATGAATTTCTCTCCGGGCGGCTCAGCTTCGAATATGCCGCCCGGGGAGATCAGAAAAAGCTGGATCATCTGGAGGAAATGCTTGATGCCAGCCGGATTCCCCGGGAAACCAGGGAGGCGGGGCATAAACTGGGATCCCGTTTTATAAAAACCGTCAACAATATGGAGATTTCTTTTACTTCAGATATTTTTGATCAGTACTGTGCGAACCGTAAGGAAAAATGGGTGAGCCATTCCGTTGTCTACGGTGTATTTTGTGCCGCAGTCGGAATTCCAAAAGAAGAAGCCATGGAACATTTTCTGTATGCGCAGGCATCTTCCATGGTGACGAATTGCGTTAAGACAATCCCATTAAGCCAGACAAACGGCCAGAAACTGCTCTGCCGGTGTCAGGAAGTTTTTCAGGAAATCCTGGAGTGTCTGGATGGTCTGACAGAGGAAGATCTTTGCCTGTCTGCACCGGGTTTTGACATCCGCTGTATGCAGCACGAAGGTCTTTATTCCAGAATATACATGTCCTGATAATTGAAAAGAGAGGAACATTATGTCATATGTAAAAATTGGTGTGGCGGGACCGGTAGGTTCCGGAAAAACTGCCCTGATTGAGTGCCTGACCCGAGACATGGCAAAGGATTACAGTATCGGTGTCATCACCAATGATATTTATACAAAAGAAGATGCGGAATTTCTGTGCAAAAACAGTGTCCTGCCGATGAAACGTATCATCGGTGTGGAAACGGGCGGTTGCCCGCACACGGCAATCCGTGAAGACGCATCCATGAACCTGGAAGCCGTGGACGAAATGATGGAACGATTTCCGGATATTGAACTTCTTTTCATCGAAAGCGGCGGAGATAATCTGTCCGCTACGTTCAGTCCGGAATTGGTAGACGCCACCATTTTTGTTATTGATGTCGCTGAGGGAGATAAAATTCCCAGAAAAGGGGGCCCGGGGATTACCCGTTCTGACCTGTTGGTCATCAACAAGATTGACCTTGCTCCTTATGTCGGGGCTGATCTTGGTGTTATGGAACGCGATTCCAAAAAAATGCGTGGAGACCGACCTTTCCTTTTTACCAATATCAGAGACCGGTGGGGAATTGATGCAGTTATCGACTGGATCAGGCAAAATGTGTTATTAGAGGGATGCGACTGAACCTATGGAAAATAAGTTTGGAAAACTGTCGAAACTGCATCTGGTTGCCGCTAAAAAAGATGGTCGGACGATTATTGAAGACCTTTCTTTTACCGCTCCATTTAAGGTTATGCGGCCTTTTTATGAGAAGAAAGATTTTATGACAGTCATGCTTCTCACTGCATCCGCCGGTATCATGGCGGGGGACAGACAGGAATGGGATCTTCTGGTCAGAAAAGACGCTAAAATGGAATTCGTTTCCCAGGCATATGAGAAAATTCACAGGATGGAGGATGGCTGTGCCAGGCGTCATGTGCAAATTACTGTAGAGCAGGGCGGGTGTCTGTATTACACTCCCCTGCCGACAATCCCGTTCGCAGGATCTGACTTCCAAAACATACTGGAGGTAAACCTGGTTGATGATACTTCACGTTTTTTCTTCAGTGAAGTATTATCCTGCGGAAGAGTAGCACACGGAGAGGAATTTCTTTACAGCAAA
>JAJPZY010000077.1 GCA_021204085.1 Clostridiales bacterium
ACTTATCATAGAAGATCTGATATATTTACAGAAATAAATTCACACACTCGCTTTTTTAGTGGAGATGAGGGGAATCGGATGCTCAACTTTTTCACCGTTTTTCTATTATTTTTGCCTTAATTTTGGCATTATTTCGTACATTTTTACTTATTTTATTTCTGTTGTATATTTTTTTAGTACCGAATTAGTACCGGCAAGATTATTCTAATTCATAAAGAGCCGCTTTCTCTGTGCTACTTGTCCAGGTTCTTTCAAACGCTGCTGCACTGCCATGATATGCCAGGGAAAACGCCTGCTCTGAAAGAAAAGGGAGAAGCTTCCCGGACCTGGACGGCTTGCGGAGTGTGTTAATAGCTTTATCTCTTTGCCTTCGTGCGTTCTCATAAGTTACGCCTGCAGCAGTGGCGGCTTGTTTCATTGTCAGACGGTCCGCATAACAGAATCTTATAATTTGCCCTTGCTGGTCCGGAAGATCGTCAACCATTGGCCAGAGGACCGCGGCTAAATCTTCATTTTCTAATTCATCGAGTAAAGCTTCGTATTCATCGCGCGGATCTGCGATAGTATCCGCCAGTGTCAGCCCGTCAGCATCCGGAAGAACATCGTCAAGGCTTCGCATATTGCCCGTTCCGGCGGTTTTTTTTAATAAGCTTACTGTTTCCTCACTTATACCTAAAAACCCGCGGATTTCCTTCCCTGTGGGTTCTCTGCCTAAATCCCTTTTAAACTGTGCACACATGCGTTTATATTTCACAAGTAAATTGCGTGCATGAACAGGCACCCGTATAACACTGCTGCAGTTCTCAATATGCCTGATCATGGCCTGTTTGACCCATAAGGCCGCATAATTGATAAACGGGACACCTTCAACCGAATGAAAGCTTCTGACAGCGTTAGACAGGCCAATATAGCCCTCTTGTATAAGATCGTCCTTTTCTGCATACCCGGCATATTTCCCCGCCAGCTTCCAGATCAGCCCTTTATTCTGCTGCCATAGCTGCAGAATATAACAGCCGTCCGGATCATTGCCCGATTGAATCAGATCTACAAGTGTTTCATTTGTCAAATCAAACCGGTGACAATTTGTCACCTTTTCACCTCCAGACGCTGAAATATTTCCCAATCTGCGGCAATGAGCCGGCTTGATCTCCCTTCTGAAAAAATGCCTGTGTGTAAATTGGCGCTGGACGGCTGGGGTCGCCGGCGGCCTGGGCGGGGGTAGTCCCCCACCCTGCTATTATGCTACAGGCTGATAATAAATCGCCTTTGCTTTGTTCTCCAGAACAAAAGCATCATAGCAAATTCTGCCTGTAACAATCGTTCCGCTTGAAAGCGGAGTATCATCATGCGTTCCATAATCTTCAAGCTTGACAGGCGCAACAGTCGCTGCCGGATGAGCGATCATAAACCCAAAACCTTCCGGAAGTCTGGAAGTCGGAACCTTTACAACTGACATTCCATCAAGGATACCAACAACACCCTGCAGGCGCATTTCCGCGCCTATATCGGTACTATCAAATTCTTTTGCTTTCTTAAGCAGAGTATAAACTGCAGGCGCAACAACGAGAACTCTTTCGGTGTCCGGTACTTCGTTATCATCCAATACTTCAGAACCTTCAAGGATCGTTTCATATACGTTATCTGTAGTTAGAGAAGCCGCGGTTGCAATAGTTCCCGCTCCGGCAACCATGACACCGTAAGTATAAGTATCAACCTCCGGAACAACCACTTCTCGCAGTTCTCTGGCTAATGCCGTTCCCTCCTGTAACTGTCTGGAAGTCTCGTCTTTGTCCAGCTTATCAATGTTGAAAATGAAGCTTCTGTCATTCTTTAACATCAACTCTTCTGTCTGAGCGTCCAGATCCACCAGATCGCCAAACCGGGAGAGAGAAGCGGTTGAATCTTCATCACCTGCAAAGCGATTTCTGGAATAGTCATTTAAAGCCGCTGTTCCGATCTTCCACACTTTTACCGTGTGCGCTCCCGTCCAGTCAAAGTTAGTATTCGTAAGCAAAGGAAGCTTGCTCTCTGCTTTAAAAAGGTCATCGGTATAATCTGCGTATTTTGTTGCTAATTCAATAGACATATATTATTTTACTCCGTTCTTTATATCTTAACAAATCTTGTGTCCGGTTGTGCGGGTTTATGCTTCTGATCCCGTGCAAATCCCGCATTTCTCCGCATTTCTTCAGTTACTTCCTGATTACCCGTGATTGTCATGTAATTCGGTTTTGCTCCGGGGTAGAAATTATGCACCGGCTCTGCAGCAGGCTGCCCCGCCGCCTGAATCATTGCGTTGATTTTATCCGCTTTCTGCGTAAATGCTTCCAGATCAGAAGTGTCCAAGACATCCAAAAACTCCGCCGGATACTGCTTATCGAATAAATATTCTTTGCAAGAAAGCCGTGTTCTTTCGGCGGAAAATTCCGCTTCTTTTTCCGCGACTGCGTCCGCAACGGCCTTTTCATGTTTTTCATTTTCACGCCGTAAGCGATCCTTTATAATTCGGTCAATATCTTCCTGGGAAAATTTTTTATCCTGATCTTTTATTTCTGGTTCATTGTCCGGAACATCAACGGGATCCATTTTGTTTTCTGTGACATCCTTTTTTTCATCTGGCATTTGTCGGCCTCCTGTTTAAAGCCCTGTAGGCTGTTATTTTTTAAGGACAGGGCAGTTTTCCCCACTGCCCAAGGGTAAAGCAGAAAAAAACACGTAAGACAAACAAAAAAATAACTAATAAAAGCATTCCGCCAAAAATGCTTATACAGTCATTTCCCACGCCTTACGGCTTGCTCCGGGGAAGGAGGAGAAGCAAACCCCCAGAACGGTACTTTTCAATTCGTTTGTCTGAGAATATTATAACCGAAGCAGAATAAAAACACAACGGTTATTTATCATGAATTTTTCAATGGTTTTCCGCTTGTCCTGCTGCCATTTTGGAGCCTTATAATCACACCTGCTGTTATCTTCAAATCGTGACAATTTGTCACGCCTTCATTCCCTGTTTTGGTTCTAACTTTAATGTTTTTATCGAGTCCGTAAAGGGGCTGTTCCCCTTGCTTTTCCCGATCCTCCGGAACCGGTTTTTCTGTTTGACAATTCCGCGCTTTTTGCTATAATATACTTAACAAGAGAGCCGAACGGCTGACGCACCAGCCCGCCGGCAAATTAAGTACTACAAAAGTAGCGTTTCAGCTTGTCGGGCAGAGGACGCTACTTTTTGCGTATAATGACAATAACAAGAGTTATCACTGCGCAAAGCATAATTACAAACTGGATCAGATCCGAATATGTAACCATAAGCACCAGCCCCTTTCTTTTGCAAGTCCGGTAGCTGACGTATCGCCCTTTCAGCTCTCTGGGTAAGTATATTATTTTAATTTACAACCTTATTCAGCTGTATTTCTTTCGCATAGATATCTGATTTTTTCAAATCATTGTTAGATTTAATATAATCTATCATTTTCTTTTTTTATCATCAGTATCCAAGGCGCGGGCAACGCTCCTTATGAAATGACGATCCGTTTCCACACTCGCTAAATATGCCATTAGTTTTTTTAAAAGTTCTTTATTCACGGATTATTCCGGCTTTCTCTGACTAACGGATTTGCCATATTCTGGATTGAATCTCAAATCGTTCATATAGTCGCGCGTTTTTACAAGTCCTTTTACTTTCAGTGAATAGGTCAGATCGTTAATCTCTTTTCTAAGTTCGTCTTCGTTTGGATCCACAAGTTCCACCTGCGTAACTTCGACATCAACCAACTTTGAAACAGGAATATTTAAAACTTTTGAAATTTTAGAAAGAGTTTCTAAATCTGGTTGCCTTTTCCCTGTTTCCCAATTATGAACAGCATTTTGAGATACGTTTATTTTCTTTGCGAGTTCACTTTGTGTTAAACCCTTATTTAATCTTTCTTGTTTAATCGTGTCTGATAACATACAGCATTTTCCCTTCCTTTTTTTAAATTATAGCGATTTGGTGTATAAATTCAAGTTTTATCTTGCAATAATAGCGTATTGGTGTTATTATGATATGGAATTATAGCAAACTGGTGTTTAATAGAAAGGAGATGTATAAAGTGAAATTAGACCGCGAAAAAATAATGCTTGCTAGAGCACGGGCATGTATGAGTCAAAAAGATATTATCAACGCCGGTATTTCAGTAGGTACACTCTATCGCGCATTATCCGGCAAAAATCTAAGACCAAGCACAGCAGGGAAGATCGCCCGCGCTCTTGGTGTGGATGTGTCTGAAATCATTGAAACAGGAGAAAAAACATCGTGAGACAATTAATTTACACAGTAACAGCATATTTTGCGGATCCTGTCAGCGGTGTTTTTAATCCTTTTGATGAATTTGAAGCCGCCAGCAGGAAAGAAGCGGAGGATCTGAGAGATCGGCTTCTTCAGGATCCGGATTATGAGCGGGTAGAAGTTTCTGATTGTCCGGAGGAAATTGATTGTTTTGATTGAAAGGGGTGAAAAAATGGTTTATTGCTACGACATCAAGCGTGAGAATGCTGTAACAGGGCAGCAGTCGGGATTTACGGAAATTTATACCAGCGACAGGCCGCTTGTGGTTGGTTCTCTTGTCCTGCTGCCGGATCGGAAATGTTATTACCGTGTACTAAAGAAGGTTACACAGTTTGAGAGCTTTGAGGGGGTGAAATCGTGAAGCAATTCTATAATGCAAAAGATATTGCGGATCTGGTTGGTGTGTCCGAATCAAAAAGCTATTCCCTGATCCGTACCATGAACGAAGAACTTGGGCAGCAGGGGTTTTTGACCGTCCGCGGGAAAATACCTGCTGCATACGCCCGGAAACGTTTGGGAATCGGTGAAGTTTTGGAAAGTGTAGGTTGATATGCAAGAGATTATTGACGGGAAAGAAATAAAAAGAGATTCTTTTGTTTTGTATTGTGATGATTATGAATTAATCACTGAGCTTTCTGCAGAGGAAAAAGCCGCTTTGCTTGATTCTATTTTTTTGTATGAGATTAGCAGAACTGAACCGGAAATTGAAAAAGGCACTTCTTTAAAAATTGTTTGGAAATCTATTAAAGGGCATCTTAATCGGGATTGGGAAAAGTACAAAGAGAAAGTTCAAAAGCTGCGGGAAAATGCTACCAAAAGCAAAGGTGAGAGCGGGGAGAAAGCAAAAGCCGACAAAAGCGAACAAATGCAAGCAAAAGCCGACAAAAGCGAACAAATCGACAGTGTATGTGTACGTGTACGTGAACGTGTACGTGATAGTGTATGTGATACACCCTCTTCTATTCCCCCTGAGGGGGAAACACCCACACCAGAACCGTCAAAACAGAAAACCAAGTCAAAGCGTTTTGTTCCGCCTACGGTGGAAGAGGTAAAACAATATTGTCAGGAAAAGGGGTATACATTTGATCCGGAACGTTTTGTTAACTTCTATAACTCGAAAAATTGGATGGTTGGGAAAAACAAGATGACAAACTGGAAATCAGCGGCCGCGAACTGGAACAAAGATAATCAGCAACGCGGAGGTTCTGCAGCTTCTCCGCGCGCGGATCCCGGAAAGAACCGGTTCAATAATTTCCATCAGCGGGAAAACGATTATGACGCGATACAGAGAACACTTGTCAAACAATCCCTTGAATAAACCCCACTGCAGGCAGAAAGAAAGGTGAAAAAATTCGAGAAGAATATGAACGAATGATCTGGGAGCTTACCGGAAACGATGAGATTGCGGCGGATTTCAATAACTGTTTGTGTGATGGGACGTTTTGCGAAAATGTGGTCTGGCTTATGATATGCAAACGTTTGGATCGTATCGCGGACGCGCTGGAAGCTCTGGCAAGTGAAAAATAAAACAAAAAAAACACTCAGCAAAGCCGGTTGAATTTCGCTGAGTGTATATATCCTTTTGTTGTGTCGTTCAAGAGGATATTATTATAATAACATAATCCCGGCAGAAAGGAAAGTGAAAATGGATACTTTAAGCAATTATTCCGTGATTAGAGATGTGATACTTCCAGACGGCCAAAAAGTGCCTTTGCTAGATATTAAAATGATGAGTGATGAGGAATGGAACCGAAAAGCGACCCGGCAGGCAGTCGATCACTATAAAATGACGTTTGGCAAAGACCCGGAAAGTGAAGCAGCGGCCTGCAAATGGCATCACCAAGTCATAGATCATGTTATTGCTACCGGAGGTGAAATCCCATGGAATCATCAGTAGAAAGGACATTTTACGATCTTGTGATCGATTGCAATGAGGTTAGGTTTTCCGCTATGATTTTAAATTCTGCAACAGATGAGGAAATAGAGGAGATCAGGAATCTTGCGCAAAAGATTGCGAAACGCTGGCAAGAAGCGGCTAAGATACTTTCTAAGCATCCCACAACAACGCGATCGGAGAAAAAGTAAATGATAAAAATAGCCGTATCCTGCTGCACGGATGAGGAATTGAATGCTATTATCAAAATGTTCTCACCCTATGCAAGAAAGATTAAAACGCCAAAATTTCAGCGGGGGAAATATCTAAAAACATATATTTTTATTGATCATAAGTCACTGCTGAAATAACACTTCGCTTACATAAGGCAGCAGGATTCTGCTGTAGCAGGAACCCGCGCCAACGGGAAAACCCTGCTGCCTTTTGTTTATTTGAGAAATTGCGCCGGCGCAACTATGAGAGGGAGAAGAATGCCAGCCTATAAGGACGAAGAAACCGGGAAATGGTATTGTAAATTTTACTATACCGATTACACCGGCAAAAAGAAGCAGAAAAAGAAGCGCGGTTTTGAACTGAAGCGTGACGCGCAAGAATGGGAGCGCGATTTTCTGGCCAAACAGGCCGCAGAACCAACAATGAAATTTTACACGTTGGCGGATCTGTATCTTGAGGATAAAAAAGCGCATACAAAGCAAATTACATATCTGACAAAAAAGAACCGGTTAGATACATGGATCACTCCGTATTTTAAAGATCAGGCACTCGATGAAATCACCGCAACAGATGTGCGGAAATGGCAAGCTGATCTGAAAGAATCCAAGAGCCAGAAAGGGGAGCCACTTGCGCCTGGCTATCTGCAGAACCTTTTCACGGAGCTTTCCAGCGTCTTTAATTTTGCCGTCCGGTTTTATGGTCTTTCTGTGAATCCGTGCCAGATTGCCGGGAATACCATGGGGAAAAAGAAAAAGAGTCTTACTTTCTGGGTAAAGGACGAATTTGACCGGTTTATTGCCACATTTGACAAGACGGATCCGTTTTATACCGCTTTTTTGATTCTGTATTACGGCGGCTTACGAATCGGTGAGCTTCAGGCCTTGACGGTCGGGGATATCGATCAGGAAGCCGGAGCGATCACGATTAACAAAACCTTGCACCTGATCGGCGGGAAGAACGTCATCACCTCGCCAAAAACAGAGAAGGCGAACCGGACGATCCTTATACCTGCGTTCCTGTTGGATATCATCAACCGTCATATAAGCCGGATTTATGACCCTCAGGACGATTCAAGGCTGTTTTTGATGACCGCCTCGAATTATGCAAAGAGGCTGTCAGTTCATGCGGAAATGGCCGGGGTGAAGCGGATCCGGATCCATGATCTCCGGCACTCCAATGCAAGCCTGTTAATTGAAATGGGTTTTTCTGCGCTTCTGGTGTCGGAACGTCTGGGACATGAGAATGTCAGTACCACACTGAATATCTATTCTCACCTGTTTCCGTCAAAGCAGTCTGAAGTTGTGGATCGTCTTGAAAAATTATGTGAAGGAAATGATTATTAAAAATAGTACCAAATTAGTACCAGAACAAGGCTAGAACCGTTGTATTTCAACGCTCCTAGCCTTTTTAGTGGAGATGAGGGGAATCGAACCCCTGTCCGAAATTCCAGCCACCGTACTTCTACGAGCGTAGCTGCCGTATTTACATTCCCTCTGTCACACACCCGGCAGCGGGTTTATGACTTCAGTAGCTTCATCATACGCCCATACACGCAAAGCTTAGTGTACGTCGTTTCCTGCATGATCGATGCCCGGGTCTTAAAGTGCAGGTGCTCTAAGTCGGACAGGCCGCAACTAGGCAGCCAGTGCTAAATTTCTATCTTCAGCGTTTATATTTAGGTTTGGCATTTAACGCATCCCATGCGGCTCGCTTCTCCGGCTTTTAAAACCCCGTCGAAACCAGTACATCCCCGAATATACTTCGCGGATTGCTGCTGAAGATGAAGATACCTGTTTTTGGTTCTTATACAAAAACCCTTCAAAATCATGGGACTTTAAAGGGTTTCGTAAGTAGCGAGAGAGAGACTTGAACTCTCAACCTCCCGGGTATGAACCGGACGCTCTAGCCAGTTGAGCCATCTCGCCATATTATTTTATAAGAAATCATGTGCATCTGCCGTAAGGCAGCGTCACATTATCGCGCCGATTTCGTGAGAAATCGTATGCATCCACCGTAAGGCGATGTCACATTTCACAGCATCAGAAATTATAGATTATCAACAAATTACGGCTGTGAAATGGGACCTACAGGGCTCGAACCTGTGACCCCCTGCTTGTAAGGCAGATGCTCTC
>JAJPZY010000071.1 GCA_021204085.1 Clostridiales bacterium
CCATGATCTTTTGTACACAGTATGAAACGGATGACTGGTACGGCAGGATCGACCCTGAATACGCGGAAGGGAGCCCTATGTCGGAAGCAATCATCGACAGGATAACCCATAACGCTTATAACGTCTTTATCGCCGGTAACGTCTCCATGCGCAAGAGACATGGTCTCAGCGCATCCGAGCAGGAAGGAGGCGACGCATAATGCTTGACCGTGATTACATGGAATGGGATGAATGCCCGGAGGTTGACAAATGTGAGCTCATTTATGAGTTCCTGGAGCTTATCGATTCCCTGGTCAGGGACATACAGCATCTGAAAGCCGAGGCAATCAGGGCGAAGTATGAACTGAGCGAGAAATACGACCCGGAGCACGAATGGATCACTACATGTGACCTCCTCTCCGGACTGGACATGCCACACTACGAGAGCATCGCCTACCAGAAATACATGTATATCTATTACGATGGCGGAGATCCCCTGCATTTCAAGGATTTCACCGACTCTATGGTAAGCATTGCCAAAGGCCGGGATGACAGGAAGTATTAAGTTTTAAAGGTACTATATAGCTGAAAACATCGCCCGGGTTCAGCTCTTTGGGGTGGCCGGGGTGTGGGGCGGTGCCCCACATGTACTCCGGCAATCACCAGTAACCCAGCGGAATGTTTATCCCGCGTATACTGGATTTGCAGACACAATGCTGTAGTTATCGATTTCAGCTCCCCGTGTCGGCACAGATACCGGACACGGGATAACAAGTCTGTCAAGCGGAACGTGGAATACCGCAGCACCGCTTTTGTGTGAGGATATGCCGTCGAAAGCCGCTTGACAGGCGCAGAATGAAGCGGCATTGTCGCCGGACTGCACTGCACACCGGCAACCTTGCACTCGTACACCGGCAAGCATGCACTGAAAGTCCGTGCAGTGTGCACTCAGCGACCGATTTCTACATGTGGTCAAGGCATTTTTCGTAAAATCTCACAGCGGGGATTTTGTCCGCCACAGTGGTTGTTTCTGTCTGTTCTTTCGAATCACCCATAAGGTGTTTTGTAGTCTTGAGCCCTGTCAAATGCAAATAGTTATAATCCCAAAAAGAAAATTCTATGCTTGACACATGCTTGTGTTTATCCATGCAGTCAAACAGCAGGTTTCTGTTTTCCAGCTCTTTTTTATAGTTTTCCGCGTAGGAAACCACTATCCTGACCGCATCGTCCTTGCTGTAATTCATAATTTGCTTCTCAATCCTCTATGTATATTCAAAAAGAGAAAGCCTGCAACGCCGTAGCGCCGCTCGACTTCCTCTTCAATGACTGGTATTTCTGTCGTCCGCCGACGGTCAGTTCCATCCGGTCTTTCAACCGTTCTACTGCATAGCTTTCAGGTTTTTCTGTTGCCTGCCAACGGTCCGGCCCTACGTCCGGCTCAACTTTCGGATTTTAGGTGCCAGTCGCACCAGCAGGATGACGCCTGCTTTCCTATTCATAGTATACCCGATTGCACGGAGCTTTGCAACAGTTTCTAAGAAAAAAGCGTTGTAAATTTTCTGTGAACGAGCGTGATTATCTGACAAATCCGCTTTATTTCATCCTCACGCTTACTGCTCTGATAAAATTACGCTTGCATTGAGCACCCGAACAAACCAGGTGGGGCGACACTCCCACATCTCCATCAAGGGCGACGGCTGCCCGTTCCGTCCTCTGGTTTATTCAGTGCAGTTGCTTAACTTTCTCAGTCCCTCAACCGCAAGTCCACTATACGTCTGGTTTCCCATTTTGTCAAGCGCCCGTTTGCAAATGATAGAGTAATGATAGAGTAAACTTATTGTCAGTTGGAGAGTAGCAGCGTCAACTTCCTGAAATTGTGCCCCTCAAAACACTTTCACTAAAAAGAATCACTCGCACAATACCATTCAAAAAGCGTTATGAATATTCGCATGCCAGCTATGATGCTGCTCCTCGTCATAACTCGTCTGATCTTCCGCGTTATCGGCGATTGCAACTTCATTAATATAAAGAACTCTCTCGGGTTCTAGATAGATATCAAGCTTATGATGTATGAACATGTTTCCGTCTTGTCTCCTGTTTGGTATCAGCTTCTTATAATCCGTCAGGAAGTCCACGATTATACGTAATACCCTGATTGGTTCCCGTACATTTTCTCGTAATAATTCTGATACTCTCCGCGAATGATGTTTTCCCACCACTCGCGGTTGTCCAGATACCACCGGATCGTCTTCTGGATGCCATCCGCGAACTTTGTCTCCGGCAGCCATCCCAGCTCATTGTGGATTTTCGTCGGGTCAATCGCGTAGCGCATATCGTGACCCTTCCGGTCAGTAACATATGTAATCAGACTTTCTGGCTTGCCAAGCGTCTGACAGATAATTTTTACAATATCGATATTTCGCATTTCATTATGGCCACCGATATTATATACCTCTCCGACGCGTCCCTTATGAATAATCAGATCAATCGCCTTGCAATGATCCTCCACATACAGCCAGTCCCGAACATTTTCTCCCTTCCCGTACACCGGAAGCGACTTATCATTCAGCGCATTTGCAATCATCAGCGGAATCAGCTTTTCCGGGAAATGATATGGGCCGTAATTGTTGGAACAGCGGCTTACTGTTACAGGCAGGCCATAGGTTCTGTGGTAGGCCAGAACCAAAAGGTCAGCACCAGCCTTAGAAGAACTGTAGGGGCTGCTGGTGTGAATCGGCGTCTCCTCCGTAAAAAACAGATCCGGCCGATCCAGCGGCAGATCCCCATAAACCTCATCCGTAGAAACCTGATGGTAACGAGTAATCCCGTACTTCCGGCAGGCGTCCATGAGCACCGCTGTACCTTTGATATTAGTATCCAGGAAAATTTCCGGATTCTCAATAGAACGATCTACATGACTCTCCGCCGCAAAATTTACAACAATATCCGGATGCTCCTCCTCAAACAGGTGATATACCGCCTCCCGGTCACAGATATCCGCTTTCACAAATCTGAAATTCGGCTCATCCATCACTGGTGCCAGAGTAGAAAGATTTCCGGCGTAGGTAAGTTTATCCAGGCAAATGATGCGATAGTCTGGATAAGTATTTAACATATGAAAAATAAAGTTGCTCCCGATAAATCCGGCACCGCCGGTTACTATAATTGTCATTCCCTATACGCTCCTGCTTCTGTAAGTTAAACGCTTGCTGTATAATTATAATGGTACCTGATCCGCGAATTTCTGCACTGCCCGACACCACGAATCCCCCATTCACTGCTTCCTCCTGCATCCGCATACCAGCCACGTCACAGTTCCGCCCAATAAACTGCCGATTGCGTTGTGGATCATATCGTCCCACTCGAACAGCCCCAAGTGAAAGAGCAATTGTGAGGTTTCTATTATAGCCGACAGCAGGAAACCAATGACAAGAACTTTGATGAGAACAATTTTACTGATTCTTCCGCTATCCTCTTCTACGACTTCCTCTGTCGATTTATCACCTGCTCGACTATCTGTATCCCCACACATCACCACACCCAAGATGCAGCCGAACGGGATAAACAGAATCACGTTCCAAATGCATTCCCAAAGCAACTTGATCTTCCCGTTATAGATTGCCCTCCATGACCAAAACAGCACAAACTCGTATGTCGCATTCTCCCCGGATTCCCTGGACATCAGTGTGACCATCAGGATAAATGCTGTGTATATGACCAAGAGGTAATTGGAAAAGCGCGGTTGCTTTTCTGCCACTCTACTGTGAACATCACCACTGTTGACCTCTTTTCTCACAACCGTTAACTTCACTCCATAAAACAGCAGCACACACGCAGTAAAAGCTCCCAACTCCAACCAACTCGCAGGTTCAATCCCGCCGCAAAACATTATGATATATTCAAGCAAAGTCTACTGTCGTTTCCTTCCTGCTCCAAATTTTTCTCAGTTATAACATCTCCTTTTCTTCTGTTATGTACTCAATGTTCTCTTTTTCTGTTGTATCATATTTTCTTTGAATGCGTGGATATATTATTGTGATTACTCGTGTTTCTCACACCCCGTGTATGCACTCTCATACTTCGGAATGCCTCTCCTCAAACATCCGCCATGCCTTCTCTACTTCCTCCGCACCGATATGCTGATTTCGCTTCACAAAGCTGTAATCCTTTTTCCGCCGCTTCTCTACGAAGTCATCGAAGTTACCTACCCGCTTCGCAGGCACGCCGGCATAAATACTATTCGGCTCACAGTCTTTATTCACCAGACTGCCGGAGCCGATGATGCAGTTTTCCCCGATTCTCACACCATACAGAATCGTAGTATCGGAACCGACAAACACATTCTCCATAATCTCAATGCAGCCAACATACTCCGGAACTTTTGCATCTGGATACTTCGTGTTGATCACACGGTTGATCATATCATGCGTTTCAAAATGAACATTCAGGGCGATAAACACGTTATCGTGTAGCTTAATCAATTCCGGATATAATGGAATCACACGTCCCTGATAACGCACATTATACCCAATCAATCCGAATATATGATGTTTTTTCAGGTATTCCCCTCTTTTCCGTGCCCCCGCGAGGTAGAGGGAGATTGTCTGAAATAAACGTTGTTTTGTCATGATGGTATGTCTCCCTTTCGAATTTCGTTGTTCATATAGCAACTTCACAGCATCTCTTCGCATTTATCCAGCACAGCCGCAAAGCCTCTCACTGCTTCTTCACCACTCGATAGATAATCATGATGAAAGTCATTAAGTACTATAGTCTATAATATCTAGTCTTTCAAATACCCTTTCTCCCGCTGTGCTTCTTTAAATGCACACACGGAGAGACATTTATAGCATCGGATGCATTTCTCCTCATCTACTTTGGGATAAAGGAATCCTTCACTATCCTCAACCATGGAAATTGCCTCTTTCGGACAAACAGCATAGCAAGCTGTACATCCGCAGCACTCTTCTTTTCTATTGTATAGAACCGGTATCTGCTTGTCCATTATCTTCATCCCCTTATGATTCTTGCAATACGCCTTTTCAGTTCGCTTGCTTTTTTCTTAACTGCATTAATCCGCCCATATCCACCATAATGTTTTGCAACCATTTCAAAATTCTCTGTTTGTACATCTCTCCAGAAAACATCACGATTATCTGGGCGCGGAAACGGAGCTTTTAATGGTGGCTGCATACTATCTTCAATTCTGGTTTGCTTCCAGACAATTTTCTCTTTGCATTCATCAAAAACCTTGATTCCCTTATCTGTATTAACCAGCACAAGAGAAACACCTTTATTTTCATCGAACTCTGGTGCAGCTTTCTCGATTCCCCAATAATCTGCAATTGTTATATCGCCTGGATGCATCACATCTTTGTATGGGCACTCATAACAGCAAGGTCTTAACACGGTGTGCCCGTAAAACAACGTTTTGAACACTTGGCTGCTTTCCTTACTCCCATCGTCCATTGTCAACGTCTCGGTGTGTGCTCTCCAGCCGAAAATCCCCTTATCTCTGAAATCAACAGCTACGACTTTTTTTCCAGTCCTTTTCTCCTGCCACTCCAAATACTTCATCCATACTTTCTTGCTCGGTACCCCGTGGCAGACGATATCGACACAAATCAGCTTCTCATATTCTCGGCCAAGAAAGCTGCACAATCCAGCAATCTGGCAGGACGTCCCGGAGAAAATGACACTATTCCCTGCATCCAAATCCTGCTTAACAGTCTTATATGTATTACCCAGTTCGCTCTGGATATATTTAGAACCGCGCATCTGATCGCGCAAGCCTGCGTTATCCGCCCTGATATGAACCGCTCTGAAATCTTCTGTAAGCACACAGCCATACACAACGCCGCCACTTTCTAAAATCAAATCAGACAGTGCTGTGAAAATCCCCCCGGAACGTGAAGCTGCTCTCACAGCTTCATCCCGATGTTTGACGGCATATACTTGGGGTTTTGTCATACTCTCCATCATGCCGCCCTCTCATAGAAGTCAGGCACAGTAATGAAGCAAGTATTATAACTGGTCTCTGGAAAATCAGTATCAGAGACACATATATCAGTTAGGTAATACCCCCACATCCGCTTGAGTTTATTCTTTACCTTTTTTTGCAGGCTATCATTTCCATATTTCCTCATTATGAATTCTATCCCTTTCGCTCGATAATCTGACCAGAACTGTTCTCTCATCGGAGATTTTTCCATTGGCCTCTCAAGGTTGATCTGCCAGCAGTCCTCTGTATTACTGGCTAGGAAATCAAACCTCTCTTTTATACTTTCAAACATCTCTAATCCTTGTTCCGTATGAATCAGAAATAATGATGTCCCCTTTGGATCGTAAAAATCCGAAATTGTTTTTTCAATATGCCAGAAGTCACCTATCGTAATATCCGTTTTTCGCTCCGTCGTAGCATAGGGGCATTCGTGACAGGATGGACGCAGTGCGCATTTATTATAGAAGATTTTGACGTACTCTCTCAGAGGAATCTCCTCGCCGTTGATTTGAACTACCGCAGTTGGTTGATTCCATCCGTTCCTTTTATCCTTGAATGTCAGGTACTTGATTTTACCCCCGTGCTTATTTTCGAGAACATCCGCGTATTCCCTCCACAGCTTCGGGCTTGGGCTGCCATGACAAATGATATCGACAACGATGACCCGATCTCGAATATGCATTGTCTCTGCAAATTTTCTAAACCCATCTGCCTGACATCCCATTCCGACAAATAACAGCATCTCATGAGGATTGTCTTGCAACCATTTTAGGGTTGTCTTATAAATGTTTCCGGGAATGCTCTGCATGTATTTGGAACCGATAGCCTGATCGCGTGAACGTTTATCTGTCACCAAACAAAACTCCGTCTGGTGTGATTCATAACTGTAAACAGCGCATACAACAGCATCTCCTCTCTCAAGGAAGAAATCAGAAATAGCTGTGAAGGCACCACCGGAAGAACTTTTCTCCAATAGTTTTCTGTCTTTTACCCTCGCAGCATATACTGTTGTCGGTATTAAAAAATCTTCTTTCATGTCCCTTACCTTTCCTGCACTCCAGTCATTTGCTTCTCAGCACGGTCACATTTTGTCAGGAATCAATGACGAAGTTTCTTCAGACAGTCCTTCCCCATCCTCAAAGCAGATTTTGCAAATTCCCAATTCATTACCAACGCGTACGCACAAACAGCAAGTAACATTACCACGTTTACTATAGTCTGATTCATGTAATAAGTTACTGCTAAAACGCAGGCAAGGAGAAGTGAGGAAACCAATGCACCCTTGGAAATTTTCATACTCAAAACATTCTTGTTTATGTCAATATATCGGATTACAGCCATAACTCCAAATGCCACCAACGTGGAAATTGACGCTGCATAAAGCCCAATCCGATTAATCAACAGTACATGAACCACAATGTTTATTGCTGCAGAGGCCACAGATGTATAAGCTACCTTCTTCGAATCCTTTTCCGCAATATAAACACAACTATAAAGGCCAACAACCACCCTTAAGAGCATCGCATACATCAAAATTATAATTTGCGGATAGGCATCCGCGTATCGCTCGTTAATCATTATCGGAAAGATAAACGGCATACAGGCAACAATCCCTAAACAGGCACACGAAAACAACTTATACATCGTTGTTATCATTTCGCTTAGAAATTCTTCCCTGTCATCATCCTGAAAATGGAGCGATACTGATTCCGTCCACGAGAGGTTGAATATGTTATAAAACTGTATAAACACATTTGAGAACTTGTTCGCCACCGTGTAAATTCCGTTTACTGCTACTCCAAGAACATACGAGACAATCGTTCTGTCAGAAACATTAACGACCCACCAGGCAAGGTTATTCGGAATCAGCGGTAACGAATACCTGCATACAGCAAAAAAAGTTTTTTTCTTGACTCGTTTGATTTGAAAATAAGTCCATGGTCTAATTGCAAAGCACATATAAAGAATTGTAAATACAAGTGCCGACAGAGTAGCCGCAAAAAGCCCACGAAGCCCTAATTTTAAGACCACAAGAGTTATAATATTGAAAAGCACTGTTCCAGATGCCGAGATAAAACTTGCCACCGCATAAATTCCGTTTTTTCCTAATCCTCTGGCAAACTGCATCAGCAGTGCAGTAAAGACATGTAAAACGACATAAGCGAGAAGGAAATAACCGTTTTTGATATTAAAAATATTTATGACTGCAGTTAACAGCACGGCGTAGATAGCCGACTGTAATATATTCGCAAAAAGAACCGATGAGAACAAATTTGATTGTTCTTCCTTATTGCCTCTGCAATCCAGCATAAAACGGAAAATCCCCTGGTCGAATTGCCAGTTAACTAAAGGCAGAAGCAAAGTGCCATATGTCACCAGAAGGTCGAAGGTCCCATACTCTGCTGCATCTAGGACAGCAGTATATAACGGGAGCATCAAAAAGCTGATGCACTGAGTACATATTTTCCCAAAGGATAATATCGCTGTGTTTTTTGCTAGATCGGCTGTGTGAAAAGTTTTCTGTAAAAACTGATCTTCTATGATAATTATGTTG
>JAJPZY010000105.1 GCA_021204085.1 Clostridiales bacterium
AAAAATCAATGTTTCAAGCTAAATTAAAAATATATGTTGTTGCAAAACTATGGTGTGCTGATGATGGTCAGGGGTCTGCTGTCTTGTTTTTTTGATTCACGCATTACGGTTACCTCCCGGGTCTTTATTCTTTTATAATATATGTTTCTCTTGAAAAAATAGAACAGATATGGTAGCATTCAGAATACGCAGGAAATAATTTGTGATGTCGCCTGCATTTTTACAGACATCAGGCAACTTGTTTAATAGAAAGAGGAGAGTGATTTACTTTTGGATTCCGACATAGCGGTACCCTTATTGTTTTTAATTGTTTTGCTGGCTTTGTCCGCTTTTTTTTCTTCTGCGGAGACAGCGCTGACTACGGTAAGCAAGATCAGCATGAAGACCCTCGCGGATGAGGGAGATAAGCGGGCCCAGCTGGTACTGAAGATTACAGATAATTCGCACAAGATGCTGAGCGCTATTTTAATCGGAAATAATCTGGTGAATATTTCCGCATCTTCTCTGGCAACGCTGGTTGCGATTCGTGTGTTCGGCAGTGCAGCGGCGGGAATTTCCACCGGCGTGTTGACCGTGCTTGTGCTGATATTTGGAGAAATCTCGCCGAAGACCATCGCAACGATTCGTTCCGAGCGGCTTTCTCTTCGGTACAGCAGAATTATCTGGATTCTGATGAATGTCCTGACGCCGGTTATTTTTGTAATCAACCTGCTTTCTTCCGGATTTTTGCGTCTGCTGAATGTTGATCCTTCCGAGCAGGATCGGGTCTTGTCAGAGCGGGAGCTGCGGACTGTGCTTGAGATCAGCCAGGAATCCGGTGTGATAGAACCGGAGGAAGAGGAGATGATCAATAACGTCTTCGACTTTGGAGACACTGTGGCAGAGGATGTGATGGTACGCCGTATCGATATGACATTTGTACATATCGATGCTACCTATGACGAGGTGCTGGAGGTATTTGCGGAGGATAAGTTCACTCGTCTGCCGGTCTATGAGGAGACGACGGATAATGTGGTCGGCATTTTGAATATGAAGGATCTTCTTCTCTGCGATAAGGAGCATTTTTCCATCCGTGCGCTGATGCGGGAACCGAATTTCACTCATACGCATAAGAATACGGCAGATCTGCTGATCAAGATGCGGAACAGCCATATCAATATCGTTGTGGTGCTGGATGAATACGGTATGACGGCCGGCCTGATCACCATGGAAGACCTGATCGAGGAAATCGTGGGCGAGATTCGTGACGAATTCGATGAGGATGAAGCCGATCTGATCCAGCAGATTTCTGCGCGCGAGTATCTGGTTGAGGGGCAGATGCAGCTGGATGATTTCAATGAGGCACTGGGACTTCATCTGGAATCCGAAGGATATGATTCTGTCGGCGGCTATATGATCGGTCTGCTCGACCGGCTTCCAAAGGTGACAGATGCTGTTTTTACGCCGGAGGGCGTATATATGCAGGTATGGACCAAGGAAAATCATCGGATCGTAAAGATTTATGTGAGGCTGCCGGAAGAGGAAAGCAGGCCTGAGACAGAAAAGCAGAAAACAGCATAGAAAGAATCCCCAATCTGAGTACCGATGGTGCCCGGATTGGGTTTTTTATTGTTCAAAAAATGTTCAGAAGCCGAGCGCTTTCAGCATCATTTCACCGGCATGTTTTACCTCCCGCGTCCGGAGCACTTCTCCGTATCTGGGACTGTAGGGAATGCAGACCAGCCGCGAAGACGGAATTCGCAATTCGAAAGATATTTTTTTTAAGTTAAAATCCTGATCCGGGAAATAGTTCGCAATGAGATAGATACAGTTGGAAAAGTGCCAGGCAGACTTGCAGAAAAGGTTATTGATTTCACGGCGGTTCTGCCGCAAAACGATGACAACCAGGTCAGCCTGATTTAAAAGCTTCCGGGTGCGTCTGTCTTTTTTATCTTTACAATTCAGACATTGGATATCACCGTATTTTCTCAGTGCGGACATAAAATAGTCCATACAAAAACTGCAGGAGGATATCGGGGACAGGCTCCAGAAAGCGATAATGTAAGTATGATTCATAGTTGTGTGTCGATATACAGATTCGATATAGATATATCTATCGTAACTGACCTGTTCCTGAAATAAAAGGGTCAATTGTTCCTGATTTGTATGAAGATGTTACTATTCACAGTGCATTGGTATTGTGACACAGGATCGTCGTGCTTGCACGTAAGAGACTGTATCACAATGCCAATGTATCCTGTGAAGCAGGAACTCCACACACATAAGCAATTCCAGTACGCGTAAGCGGGCGGATTAAGTGAGATAGGAAATCTGCGATTTCCGTAATCGAACTTATGCACAGCAGAGTCTGCATAAGCAGGCGTGAATTGCGCATGGGGAGTGGAGGACTGTGAATAGTAACATGAATCGCAACATAAAAATGATTGACAGGATATTGATTGTTAAAAGTTTACCGTTATACGGAAACGACCAGCGTTGCATATCCGAGATGGTCGAGTTCCTTCTGCAGGGCGGCTGCCTCATCTATGGAGGGGGTTTGCCCGACACGGACGGCAAAGTATGGCTCCTCATAGACAATTTTTCCGGAAAATCCCTGCATGCCCAGTCTCTCAAGCTGGTAAGCGGCGTTCACGTCGTATTTAAACAGGCCGGTCTGCACCGCGTATTCTTTCGGCGCTGCCTGTGAAGCCGGCGGAATACTTTCTTCTATCCCGCGAACAATGGCGTTGACAATCTCCTCATATTTTTCGTCAAAAAGAGCATTGTCTGTTTCGTTATTTAAAAAACCCACTTCCACCAGAACTGCGGGCATTTTTATCTTACGAAGGACAATGAGGCCGGGGATTTCTTCGATTCCGAGATTCTGAAAGCCGACTTGTGCAAGAGCTGTGTTTATATTTTCAGCCAGGCGGCTGACTGTTTCATTTTCCCTGTAGACCAGAGTCTGAACGCCGCTGTACAGATTATCCTCTACGGCGGAATTGCGATGGAAGGAGATAAAGTAGCTGCCGTCGGATTCGTTTGCCAGCTGCGCTTTTTCCGAGGATGAATTGTACACGTCTGTTGTTCTGGTATAATAGATGCTGTAGCCGTCCGCTTCCAGCTTTTCTCCGACGTCAAGTGTAAGTTTGAGAACGTCGTCTTTCTCGGCGCGGCCCATGTAGGAGGCTCCGTTGTCAAAACCGCCGTGCCCGGCGTCTAATATGATATCTGCTGCCATTTGATTACATCCTTTCTGTGTTTCTATATGTTTATGAGGGCGGGAAGATGGTTAGTACAGCAACTTTCAAGTTGACAAATAAAATCGGTTCCCTTATACTTTTGGAGTGATATTTTGATTGTCAAATAATAAAGGATGTATATACATAACAGCGGAGGCCAGTATGAGAGCACAGATTATAGGTACCGGAAGTTGTCTGCCGGAGAAAATAGTAACCAATGATTACCTGTCTACCATTGTCGACACCAGTGATGAGTGGATCAGCAGCAGGACAGGGATTCGCCAGCGGCATATTTCGGTGGAGGAGACGACGGTTTCCCTGTCCACAGAGGCGGCGCGGCGTGCAATGGAGATGGCGCAGATCACGTCAGAGGAGATTGATCTGATCATCGTGGCGACCTGCACTGCGGACACACTGGTTCCGAGTACGGCCTGTCAGGTGCAGGATCAGATCGGCGCGGTGAACGCGACGGCTTTTGATCTCAACGCGGCGTGTGCCGGTTTTATGTTTGCTATGACAGTTGTAGATTCCATGATGCAGGCGGGGACATGCCGGACGGCGCTTGTGATCGGTGCGGAGACACTTTCCCGTATTGTAGACTGGAAGGACCGCAGTACCTGTGTGATTTTTGCGGACGGAGCCGGAGCGGCTGTGGTGCGCGCAGCAGAGACCGGCGTTTTCGGACTGACGACAGGCAGCGACGGCAGCAAAGGCGGAACGATTTATGTGAAGAGCCGTGAGAATTATAATCCGTTTGTCACAGAGAAAAGGCCTACAGATTATCTGTATATGGATGGCGGAGAGGTATTTAAGTTTGCGGTGCGCAAGATTCCGGAGGCGATTCAGAAGACGCTGGATGCAGCGAATCTTACGGCGGACGATATTGACTGGTATCTGCTGCATCAGGCGAATGCCCGGATTAACCAGTCTATCGCAAAGCGGTTAAAGATTTCCATTGATAAAGTGCCGGCAAACGTAGATCGAGTCGGCAACACTTCCGGCGGCAGTGTGCCGATCCTTCTGGATGAAGTGAACCGCAAGGGGCTTTTGAAGTCCGGAGATAAGGTTGTGCTGGCAGGATTCGGAGCCGGATTGACCTGGGGCGTCATTATATTGACCTGGGCCTGATTTATTCTTGCGTTTGAAAGTGAACTGTGCTATACTCAGCAGAGGTTTGTAAATTAAAGTTTCATGAGAGGAGCGAATGTTATGAAGCATGTAAAGACATTAAACACGAAAAAGCTGCAGAATACAGTAAAGAAAGGCGGATGCGGCGAGTGCCAGACATCCTGTCAGTCCGCGTGCAAGACTTCCTGCACGGTCGGTAATCAGAGCTGCGAGCATAAGTAAGGCCGCTTCGTAACTTCAGGACAGGGCGGTACAGCATTCCGGGTTTTGTTCTGAGTGGGTTGCATTATATGTTTGATACAGGAGGCCGTATGCCGCAGCGCATGCGGTCTTTGAACTGTTTATGGTGAAAGCCTCGGAAATGGTTCATTGCAGAATTATTTTTTGTTGTATAGATAATTTGGGAAAGTTTTATGGTTCATCAGTATAAAAACAATGGTTACAATATTGTTCTGGATGTAAACAGCGGCTCCGTTCATGTGGTGGACGATGCCACCTATGAGATTATTGCTCTTTATGAGGAGCACAGCAAAGAGGAGATCGTGGATCGCCTCTCCGTCTGTTATCCGGCAGATGAGCTGGCGGAAGCTTACGATGAGGTGGCGCAGCTAGTCCGGGACGGCGTACTCTTTACAGAAGATGAGTACGAGGATTATATCATGGATTTCAAAAAACGTCCGACCGTGGTCAAGGCGCTCTGTTTACATATTGCTCATGACTGCAATCTGGCCTGCCGTTACTGTTTTGCTGAGGAGGGAGAGTATCATGGCAGACGTGAGCTGATGAGTGCGGAGGTCGGAAAGCGGGCATTGGATTTCCTGATCGCGAATTCCGGTCACAGGAGGAATCTGGAGGTGGATTTCTTCGGCGGAGAGCCTCTGATGAACTGGGAAGTGGTCAAAGAACTGGTGGCCTACGGCCGCGAGCAGGAGAAAATCCACGATAAGAATTTCCGTTTTACGCTGACAACGAACGGGGTGCTTTTAAACGATGAAATTATGGAGTTTGCCAACCGTGAGATGGCGAATGTGGTCTTAAGTATCGACGGACGAAAAGCAGTTCACGATCACATGCGCCCGTTTCGGAAGGGGCAGGGAAGCTATGACCTGATTGTGCCGAAGTTTCAGAAGTTTGCCGAGAGCAGACATCAGGAAAAGTATTACGTTCGGGGCACTTACACACATTATAATCTGGATTTTTCCGAGGATGTACTCCATCTGGCTGATCTGGGCTTTCAGCAGATTTCTGTGGAGCCGGTGGTGGCGGAGGATTCGGAGGCCTATGCGCTCCGCGAGGAGGATCTGCCGCAGCTTTTTGAAGAATATGATAAGCTGGCGGCGGAGATGGTTCGGCGGAACGCTGAGGGGCGGGGATTTAACTTCTTCCATTTCATGATCGATCTGGAGGGAGGTCCCTGTGTAGCCAAGCGCTTGTCCGGCTGCGGCTCCGGGACGGAGTATCTGGCAGTGACGCCGTGGGGAGATCTGTACCCCTGCCATCAGTTTGTCGGCAATGAGGACTTCCTTATGGGCAATGTCTGGGATGGCGTGACGCGGACGGATATCCGGGATGAGTTTAAGTGCTGCAATGTTTACGCGAAGGAAAAGTGCCGGAACTGTTTCGCACGATTTTACTGCAGCGGCGGGTGTGCAGCAAACTCGTATCATTTTAAGGGGAATATTAATGACGCATACGATATCGGGTGTGAATTACAGAAAAAACGAATCGAGTGCGCGATTATGATAAAAGCGGCGGAAGCTGAGTAATTTTGGAGGAGAGAAGAATGAAGAAAAAGAAGTCAATCGTTGTCTTTGTCATATTGGTGGCGATTGTAGCTCTGTTGGGCTACTACACCTATGGTATCATCAAAGGCACCGTGGCAAAGGACAGCGACGCGGGCATCAAGCTCGGACTGGATCTGGCGGGAGGCGTCAGCATCACCTACCAGGTGGTGGGGGATGAAACGCCGTCATCCGAGGATATGTCGGATACGGTTTATCAGCTGGAGCAACGTGTCAGTGCCTACAGCACGGAGGCAGAGGTTTATCAGGTCGGCGACAACCGGATTACGGTGGAAATTCCCGGCGTGACGGATGCTAATGAGATCCTTGAGGAACTGGGAAGCCCGGGTTCTCTGGAGTTCCAGACTGCGGACGGAGAGGTCTACATGACCGGCGATTATGTGGTGGACGCGCAGGCGGGCACGCAGACGAATGAGACGACCGGTTCGACCGAGTATGTTGTGGAGCTGACGCTGAATGACGAGGGCGCGGAGATCTTTGCTGAGTATACGGAAGAGTATCTGAATGATTATCTGCCGATTTATTATGACGGTGAGTGCATTACCTATCCGCAAGTCAATGCCGTGATTTCCAATGGTGTTGCAATTATCAGCGGTATGGACAGCTATGAGGACGCCGAGATTCTGGCGACTCAGATTCGAAGCGGTTCCTTGACGCTGGAACTGGAGGAACTGCAGTCTGAGGTAGTCGGAGCGAAGCTTGGTTCTCAGGCGTTGAGGAGCAGCATTATTGCAGCAATTATCGGTATCCTGATCATCATTGTTTTTATGCTGGTATTTTACCGGATTCCGGGGCTGGCGGCATCCATTGCACTGTTGATCTACTCCGGCATCCTGCTGTCAGTCTTACATTTGTACCATATTACACTGATGCTGCCGGGCATTGCGGGTATTATCCTCTCCATCGGTATGGCCGTGGATGCGAATGTCATCATTTTTGCCCGTATCAAGGAGGAGATCGGTCTCGGAAAGTCTGTAGGCAGCTCAATCACAGAAGGCTTTAAGAAAGCATTTTCCGCGATCCTGGACGGCAACATCACAACCCTGATCGCTGCGGTTGTTCTGTATCTGCGTGGTTCCGGCACGATCCGCGGATTTGCTGCGACACTTGCTCTGGGTATTATTTTCTCCATGTTTACCGCGTTGGTTATCACACGGTGGCTTTTAAAGGCGTTGTACGGCATGGGCTTTAAGGATAAGAAGTTCTACGGTGAAAAGAAAGCGAGAACACCGATTAACTTCCTCAGCAAGCGTTTCCTCTGCATCGGGATTTCTGTAGCCGTGATTGCGGCGGGATTTGTCGGCATGGGCGCGTTCAAGGCGACAAGCGGAAATGTGCTGAATTTCAGCCTGGAATTCATGGGCGGCACATCGACAACGGTTACGTTTGATACGGATTATACGATCGAGGAGATTGATGAGGAGATTGTTCCTTATATTGAGGAGATTACCGGCGACAGCAATGTTCAGACGCAGAAGGTTTCTGACAGTACGGAGGTGGTCTTCAAGACCCGCACATTGACGCTGGATGAACGGCAGGAGATGATTGAGGTTCTCGAAGAGAACTTCGGTGTGACAGAGGATGATGTTTCCGAATCACAGAATATCAGTTCCACGATCAGCAGTGAGATGCGTTCCGATGCGGTTTGGGCTGTTATTATCGCGACGATCTGCATGCTGCTCTACATCTGGTTCCGGTTCAAGGATATCCGATTTGCGAGCAGTGCAGTCATTGCCCTGGTGCACGATGTGCTGATTGTACTTGCATTTTATGCGCTGTCCAGAACGAGCGTGGGCACTACCTTTATCGCCTGCATGCTGACACTGGTCGGTTATTCCATCAATGCGACCATCGTTATTTTCGACCGTATTCGTGAGAAT
Source organism: Clostridiales bacterium (assembly GCA_021204085.1). Taxonomy (GTDB): domain Bacteria; phylum Bacillota; class Clostridia; order Lachnospirales; family Lachnospiraceae; genus Eubacterium_I. The sequence continues at coordinate 8,032 of JAJPZY010000105.1, forward strand.
CTGGCGCTTCAGGAAGGCAATCGGAACATGGATTTGAAGCAGGTGGTGAATAACAGTATCACCCAGACCCTGTCCCGGAGTATTAATACGTCGTTTACAACGTTTATCATGGTATTCATGATCTTTGTCCTCGGCGTATCCTCCATTCGTGAATTTGCGGGACCGCTGATGGTCGGCGTAATCTGCGGCGCGTATTCTTCGGTTTGCCTGACCGGCGCGATCTGGTATATGTTTAAGAATCGGTCGTTAAAAGCTCAGGCAGCAAAAGCGGAAGCTGCAAAAGCGCAGGCGAAGTCTAAGAAGAAAAAGAAATAAAAGGAATGTGTGTAAAGCGTGCGGAGCCCGGTTGAGTGAGAACCGGGCTCTTTGCAAGCGAAAAAAGCGCCTTGACTTTTCTGTTATGGGGATTATGATTATGAATTACGGGAGTATGAAAAAAAGTCTGTAAAAGTTTAAATGTTAGGTCTTCTATGATA